>PYEQ01000142.1 GCA_003017785.1 filamentous cyanobacterium CCP5
GTACTGAGGCCGCCCCAGACATAGTAGTGCGGGGCGGCCTCAGTACAATGACTTCAGCCTCCACGACAGGTGTCTCTGTCTTGGGGGTCAGGTACCGGGGTCGTTGTTGGCGCAACGCCCGGTACTGCCAAATTTTTGGGAGGGTTAAGCTGTCCGCAGACGGCTATAAAGTCAGATATTGCCGGATCTGAAGCGAAGAGTCAAGGTAAAAACATTACAAGTTTCAAGGCCTAAAACAAATTTTGCCAGAGGGGCTGGCCAACGGGCAGTCGCAATATATTTATAGTTAAAGAGAGCTTTGAGCTTCCTATCAGGCCGTTTTTTCGCGCTCTTCATGCCAAGATGCAAGATTTGAGGCAATAAAAAAGCGATCGCGGGGGGAGGTGCGATCGCTTTTGGTCTGTTCGATTACTGGATTAAATCCCAATTGATTTAAGCTGCGGCGTTTTCTTCCTCGCTGCGGCGCTTACGCAGAGCGGTAACGCCCATGCCCAATAATCCAGGCAACAGCGCCGGAGTGGGCACTTCCTCGATATCGAAGGAATAGCTTGCACCATTTGCGCTGCTGGCAAAAAGATTATCCTCGTTGGGGTCAAATTGTCCTGTACCAGGCAGTTCTGTATCTTCAAATATGCCTGCGACTGAAGCTATCCAGCTGCCATTTGAATCCCTCGTCAAGTCAAACTTAGATAGCTGAAAACTAACTGTTGAAGAATTTACGCTCAAAAAAGCAGAAACTGGATCCCCATTATAGCTCCACAGGTCTGTATCCAGCGCCTTGTCCAAAGTGAGATCTTTCAAAGTGACACGGCTGAATGCCAAAGAACCAAATCGGCCCGTACTAGCCGGGGTAACAACCGCGATACCAGTCTTAGTCCCATCAGATGGTTCAAATGTAGGTTTGCCGTTTTTATCCAGACCTGCAAAGTCTAGGTACCCTGTGGAAGTATTAAACTTGGCTCTTCCGCCAATGGACAAGGTGTTTTCACCCGTTAAACTGAATGCCTGAGCGCTGGATGCAAACAGCAGCAGCCCTGCTAAAGAGGTCAGAGCAGATAAAGCTCCGATGCGGTGAAATTTAGTACTCATGGACGTCTACCTAAATGGATGATTGCGTTGATGAACTTTGTTTGCAAAGCGGTTGACTAAGAGTGTTAAAAAGTCATTCGGCTGCGGTAGTAGCACTTTGCGGTAGACACAAATAATGATTCCTAAAGTGCAGGATTTTTCCGAGCACCTGTATATAGGCTGAGTAACCAGATTCGTTAAGTAAGTTAAATCTGGAGTCTCTTCATTGCTAATGCGAATGACAGACTACATCTAAAGATCGTGATAGCCAATCGTTCTGAAAGAAACCTCTAGCAAAGACCTGCATAGTCTCTTGAGCTTTTCCTTGCCACAATAAGATAACTGGCTAGTTCCCTGATTCGTTTGTAAATAGCGATTGAACGAGTAGATGGAGGAGCTTGTATTGAGAAACTATGACTAGGGAAGTAAAGGCTGATCTGCAAACCTTCCGAAATCTGTTTCTATGGTTGGCTGATCAAATACTAACAACTGTGATTTGGTATCGGCTAGGTAAAAGCAAGGGTTTGCATAAACTTCAAAACCATAATCTGTATTGGGTTTTACAAAATACCAGCTTGTCTTGCAAGTCTATGCTCTAGATCACCAGAATTTGGGTTTTAAATCTGGATGTCGGATCGCCTAGCAAAAACACAACATGAACAAACAGTGAGTCTAAACGCCCTTGATCGAGCAATTTTGAACAAGCCTCACTTAGCTTTTTTGTTGGAAGACGAAGATTGCGATTCTAGCTTGCTAGCTAAAATCGCAATGACTTGAAGAGTATTGAAGCTTAGGAAGGCTACAGC
Organism: filamentous cyanobacterium CCP5; assembly: GCA_003017785.1. GTDB lineage: Bacteria > Cyanobacteriota > Cyanobacteriia > Phormidesmidales > Phormidesmidaceae > CCP5. Next base: position 1,875 of record PYEQ01000142.1, read on the forward strand.
TATATCGAGGCTTTACTAATCACTAACGCTTCCGCTTGGATTTTGCCTTGGGCTTGTCACTAACGCTTCCGCTTGGATTTTGCCTTGGGCTTGTTACGTTGTGGCTTCGGGCCGCTGGAACTAGGCAATGCTAAGCGCCCAAGGGTAATTAAACCGGCACCCACGATCGCAAAGTTACTGGTGCTGGCAATGCCGGTTTTAGTCAGAGCAGTTTTAGCATTGCGGGTCAGATTTTCCGCTTGAGTACTTATCTGGAGAGCGGCTTGCTCAAAGTCTTCAGGGGATGCCTGGGCAGCAATTTCAGGGTTATTCCTACTTTCTTCGATTTGGGTTTGGAGTTCGGCGGCCTGCTGGGTAATGTTATTGACGGCCTGGTTATGCAAAGCAAAGCTATCACGCACAACTAGGACACAAAAAAGTAAAAATAAAGCTCCTATGCTGAGGGAAATATAGGCAATCAGCTTACGTAGCTGCGGGCTGTTCCAAAAGCTGTAGATTACCAGGGCTAACCCGATAAGTAGCACGATGCTGCGATCGCCCATTTGCTGCAGCAGCCCAGCCCGCCAACTGGCTCCAGAACCGAGGGGAAACGTCAGGGCTGTCATGTCGACAATAAACCCGATCATGCAGGTAAATCCAACAATCCGGGCAATGGACTGCCCGTCTAAAGCGCTATTTGATAGTGGATTTGAAGCACCGACCATAGAAGTAACCTTATAAAAACAAGGGTGAATGCTCGCCCTGTCAGAAAAGTTCTGTACCTAAGCAGGTTGATCAGGTCTGACAAAAACGCTGTACTGACTTCTTTTTTCAACCACTGCTAGCTACCTCAGTGAATTTCCCGGAACTTTGCAGGAAGTTCACAAGCTGATTTTGCTTTTATCAACAAGCAAAGGGACGTACAGCCGTACGCCCCTTTAGAGACTTCAGAGTTAGTTGATCAATCGGCACTGCGAAAATCTATCAAGTTCAGACTGCTAGTCCTGACAGAACTCCTGCTTTGCCTTGTAAAGCAACAAAAGCGATGGACTCATTAGTGTGAGACAACTCCCCATCCAAGGACTGCTCTTCCTGCACTCTCACCCCAAAGCTAGTTTTGGTGATGCTATCTAGACGAAGATTTGCCGTATCTGAGCCGTAGTAAGACCCCAACTTAGCAATCAGCGAGGGGGCGGCTTCGAAATTAGCCGCTAAATTCACGGTGGAGCGATCGTGATCGAAACTCCGACTGGTGGTACCTCCCTGGAGCAGGGTATCGCCATCACTGGCAGTTCCCTGGTCGATGGCTAGCCAGCCGATGGTTTCACCAACATGCCCTCCTCGATTGAGGGCCTCTTCTTCCTCCATACCAAATTTAAATCCGCTAGATGATTGTCCGGTGGTTCGGGTAGTGACCCAGTCGCGACCATTAAAAGTTTGTACCTGGGTTAAGACAGTTGGGGTTAGCTTAAAGTCGGATAGGCTTTGGGCGTCAAACCCTTTGGAAGTCAGGCGGCTGGAGCTACGAGTACCAGCAGAGATGCGGGTGCCATCGGCGAGTGTCCAGTCGCCCGCTTCCACCACCAAATAGGAAACTGATTCTTTGACGTGCTTACCATCTTTATAGTTGGGCTCCTGCAGCCGAATCTGGAACGAGTTGCCTGTAACGTTGCGGAGTCGGGTAACAGCCGGATCGCCACCATTGAAGGTCGGGTCAGACACAATCACCACCGGATTGCGATACTCAGCATCAAGGGAGACAGTCTGCCATTGATGGTTGAGACTGAGACTGCCATACTCACCGATCGCATCGTCACTAGCTACCTGGCTATCAGTGATTGGATCGGTTGTGGCCTGAACCGTGCTCTCTTGAATAGTTGCCGTTTGAAATTCAAATGCTCCAATATCAGGCTGACCATCACGGTCTAAACCAAGCTGATCGATGCTGGGTACATTGCTTCTTGACACACCCTTGTTGATTGCTGGGCTACCGGGCAGCAACGGATGAACCCAGTCATCGCCGATTTGGGTCAAAGCCCCAATCTGAGGATCAATGATACGGCTGTTTGGGGTGACGCGAATATATCGTCCTGTAGGTGCAGGATATTCAATGTTGCCGCCGCCATCGCGAAGGGTAAAGCCAACCTGATGCTGATTGTGATCACCGGCTCGATTAAACGCCACAATGGAATTCCGCAACGTGACATCATCGCTATTTTTGGCATTGGTCCAAAGGGCTCCATTAGCACGCCCCGCCTCGTTGTAGGCAATGGTTGAATTAACGATGTTGACTGGAGTTTCATCGGCAGTGTTTAAGAACAAGGCACCCCCGGCATCTACGATCGCGCGGTTACCTGAAAAAGTACTGTTGGTGATATCGACAGCCAGCTTGGTTTGTACCCAAAAGCCCCCACCTTGAGAATCAGCAACGTTGTCAGCTATTGCAACATTGCGTAAGGTGATTTGTCCACCGTTGGCTTCAATCCCCCCTCCCCGAGCCAAGTTCCTTGCACTGCGAGTCACAGTGTTGTCGAGAATAGTGGTATCTTCAACAGCCAGCTTATCTTTGCCGTAGCCCCAGATGAAAAGCGCACCACCGCCACCCTTGGCTTGATTGTTCTCAAACCAGCTGTTTTCAATTTGAACAGTTCCGCCACTCGTGGTTCCTGGCCCCGATGGACCTGCACCATCGCTAAAGATGGCTCCTCCACCGTTCCCCGTGGCGCTGTTGTTCAGGAACACAGAGTTTTTGATCGTAACAGGGTTGGAGATATTGTAAACTGCCCCGCCGTTGTACCCTTTATTGTTGGTAAAGCGAGAGTTTTCAATGACTAAAAAACCAGGCCCACCTGCTCCGCCTGCGCTATTGGTAGAGATAGCTCCCCCACTAAAGCCATTGTTGGCACGACTACCATCATTACCATCAAAGCTACAACCAATGATGGTGGCTTGAACCCCAGAGCCAAGCTGCAAGGCACCGCCTCTATCAGCCTTGTTGTTGTTGAGCTGGCAATCAATTAAGGTGATTGCTCCGAAATTACCAACATGAATGCCGCCACCGCTTTCCCCAGGCCTTGGATTACCATTTACGATGGTCAAATTTTTCAAGATTGCGCTGACTGGATTAGCAGCTAAACCAACCTGAAAAACCTGACTTTTGTTCTCGCCGCTAACCTTGAGATTAGCCACTCCAGTGGCGTCAATGGTAAGGTCCTTGTCAATGTATAGCTCTCCACTGGTGAGCTTAATAGTCTTATTAGCCAGAGTCGAGGCAAATCGGATAGTATCTCCGTCTGCAGCCTGAGCGATCGCCGCCCTCAATGATCCAGCTCCTCTATCAGAGGCTGACGTGACGGTAATTATTTTGAGGTTGCCTGAATATTCATCAAGGGCCGCTTGACTAAAGGCCAGTGGATTCTCAATTTGTCCAGTCGTTTGCTCAAGTTCCCAATCACCGCTGCTGCCGGTGATGTCATCAGAAGCGGCAATGTCTGCCCCGGTTAGGCTGCTCAGCTGATTGAGAAACAGTTGGCCATCTAAGCCTTGACCAACATCGCATCCATAGAGCAACACATCAGCGTCTTCAGAGAGAAAACTCCTCCATTGCTGGAGGTTTGATGAGTAAGCACTGAGGCTGTCGGTGTCGAGCACCGTTGAGCCCAGAAATAAGCGGGCTGTATCGCCGTGGGAAACGATATGGACGCTATCTACGCTGGAGCGTGACTGTAAAGCATCGGTAATTTGATCGATTCCATCTTTTGCAGAGTCGAGTAAAACTACCTCTAAACCGGGTGGCTGATTTTCAATCAGGCTTTCGGCATCTGCAACTGCGCCATCTATAAAAATGATGCCATTGCTGCTAGTGGGTGCACTTTGAGTCGCCATTTTGTCTCCAGAAAATCTGCATTAGATGTCGTCTCTACGCATGCTCCAAATCAGGTGAAAATTTTCGCTTTTCCTAGCGGCGCGGGAAATCGGACTGGTTTGTGATACACAGCCAATGGAATAAAAGCAGGTTTTTACTGCTTCCCAATGAGAGCTCACTTGTCACAAAAGATGCCAAACATCTCTGCCACGGTAGCAAAGACTTTGCTGACCTCTCCTGCTTTCAGAATCTAGAAAAAACTCTTGCTCGAATTTACCAGCTTAATCACTCGTGTTTTCGAGTTTGGACATTGTGGAAAATTCTGAACCTTGCATCAGAACACGGTAGATCGACTATAAAAAGTTGGCAGACAAGCCCTGAGTAGATGAAAAGTACATACTCAAGTTATTTGGATCGCGCGTGCTGATTGATTCACCTACATGACTATACATTACCTTTGTAAACTTTTCAAAGCCTACGGTGGAGATACGGGCTTTTTATCAGGTTTTTTTGCTTAGTATCAGTAAGCTTACGGGTAGACTGGCAGTTGGACTGTGGTATTTACTGAATACAGTCAAATAGACACTAAATTTTTCCAATTACTACAGGCAGATATACCGAGTTCGGCTCGAGAACGGTGGTTGCTCCTTAGGCAAAACTTCGGTTCTGGACTTGGACGGGGTTTTGTTTAGGCTAAACAGATTACCCTGCCCCTCTTCTTAAGAGGAAGGGCAGGGATCAGAACCTAACTATGCCTACAGTCAGGCTTTCTATTGGACTCAGTCTTCATGTTCTTCACTTCCCTCACGCCGACGCCAAGCAGCTACTCCCAAACCTATGAGGCCTGGAAGCATGGCTGGAGTCGGGATGCGATAGGCTACATCGTCTAACCGTAAGTTTTGGCCAGTAACAACAACGCGGGTAAACCGTTCGCTTACCAGTGGTGCATTGAAGTTAAAGTAGTTGCCTGTACCCGAAAGGCCCGACAAAGTTGAAAAGGTGTACGAGGAGATCAGATCAGAGCCATCTAAAAAAGAGATGGTGGAGTTCAAATTAGTGCCAAAATTCAGGAAGCGTACACCGAAATAGGCCAACGGGTTGTCAAAGGCAAACTCTAATCGGCTAACGTTTGCTCCACCCTGAGGGGCAAACTGGAAGAACCGATTGGCCCCACTACTCGCAATGGTAACGTCACCCTGCGGCCCAGAAGATGTGTCGGTGATGACCACTTTATTTGAGTCTGCTGGATCAGCAACAGGATCGCCATTAAATACAGCACTCGAAAAAGCACCCGGCGTTAAACTATTAAAGTCTAACTGCTGTGTTGTAAAACGGAAAGTGTTTGTAAATACAGGAATTGTCGAACGACTAACTGAAAAAGCCTTAGCTGGTTGAGAGATCGTAATTGCTGCCACGGAGAGCAGGCTAGCGCTCAGGCAAAAGGTCTTAGAAACAGGCAAATTCATAATTTCTCCACTGATGGATAAATGATCTGACAGTGGTGCTCCTAGCCTGTAAACTCGCTTTAACTTATCTTGGTAGTGCTTATGGCATCGATGCGCGCTACTCCCTTGGTGAAAATTATAAATCTCTATTTGCAAAAACCGCTTGAGTAGCTGCCTGCTTCTCTTGTCTTTAGAGATACGATAATTCTTTATTGAGGATTTTATTTACGAGGAACATTTTTATTGAATCTTTGTCACTGATTGACAATATGGCTCTCCATATACAGCGAATCCCAAGCAGCCGAGATGCAAGTTTGGATCCCCCCGGCTCCGCCACCCCCCTACCCTGTGGAAAGCCGAAAGCGTCTAGATAAGGGGGCAGGGGGGATTGAGTCTGAGCATAGATGAACCTCACCAAACTCAGAAACGCTGTAATTAAAAAAAGCGCATCATCGATGCGCTTTTGATAGTTTGAGCAGATCTGATTAGTTTATGCTTCTTCTGCTGTTTCTCCTTGCTTTTTGCGCAGGGCCGCAACCCCCATACCTATTAGGCCGGGGAGTAAGGCAGGGGTTGGGACTTGGCCTACACCAACGCCACTGGTACCCAAGGGCGTACCGTCAACATTCTGATAGCGGACGAAGAAGTTGCTTAAAGTAATCTCGGCAGGAAGAGTGGAATAGGAAAATTCAGGGTTGAATGTGCCTGTATTCCCTTTAGACACACCAGCGCCCCCGCCGCCGTTACAGTTGGGCCCGCCGGCGCCCTTAAAGCAAAATTCAACAGGCCCAACTTTGTTTCCAGGAGGATTGCCAGAGGCAACTATGTTGAAAATCCCGGTAGATGTTACTGATGTGGGGTTTGGGTCTATGTCAAAACCCAAAATTGAAACTCTTGAATTAGAGATAGTAGTCGTGTTGGTGATTTCGACTGTCAGCTTAACCAGCTTATTGACAAGGTCGATGTCATCTACTGTAAACAGAGCTTCCGCCGTTAAACCGGGAATAAGAGTCTCTTCCACAAAACCGTTGAACAGGACCAGGAGGCTTTCGCCTTCATCATCTTCATTACTGGTGTTGATTGTGAAGGATTCGTTGGCTCTGTTAAAAGAAAGAGCTTGGGCCTCTGGTGCAGAGAGTGCTCCAGTAACTGCTAGGCAAGCAGTTGCTGCTAATGCAGACGCAACTAATCTGTTGGACATAAAAAACCTTTTGGATTTGAATAACTACGAAATGAATCGAATGATCTCAAATCGTTTCTCTGGCAGCGTCTCTATGGGGGCTGAGCAGGAGTACCTGTCTCTACCACTAAAGATGTTGCTGCCTGGTCACATCTGAGAAGATGTCTCGCTCCTGAGAATCATTGCACTTTATGATAGGAGTGCTATTCAAACCCTGATTCCAGTCTGTAGGTAAATCGCTCCACCTGATTCATAAGAGCTATAGAAGAAGCCCAATTTTATAATTAGGTAGTGCGCTCAGGACCGGGCAATGCAACCCAAGACTACCATTTTATAATAGGGGAGAAAAACAATTTCTGCAATAGTTATAGAGAGCCTCGAGGTTTTTTTACTACTCCTTGATGTTGACTTATAGAAATAGTGAAGCGAAGAAAGTATTTTGAGTGTTTCGGGTGTGGTTGTATTTACCCATTACGTATAGAGCTTCTTTTTGTGTTATCGATTAACGCCATCATGACATAGTAATAAACCGTCAGAAGCAAGCCTACAAAAATCTGGCCACCCCAAAAGCCGTGCCAAAAATTAAACCACCATGGCCCCCAATATACGTGGGCAATAGTGACCAGCATCAAGCGAGGAATATTAAATAGTAAGGAAATAAAGGCGGCGATCGCTATCAGCATTACCATCTGAACCCGTTGCTGCTTGTAGAGAATCCCCATAAAAAGTCCAGTGGCGGCAATGGAAAGGGCCATATCGAGGCCATTGCAGCCCCAACCGACTTCAACGGCTCCTTCTGGAAAAGTGATATATACACCTTCCTGGGTGGCGGGAAAACCAATTATTCGCATGGCAAAACTAGCCACTGCAGCCATATTTGTTTCAAGGAACTGATAGGGCGTAAAAAAGTCCCACAGCCCTCGGGTAATTAGGCCCACTCGAGGATACGTAGTCAAGCCGATAAAAAACTGTCTCTTATACACATCT
>PYEQ01000143.1 GCA_003017785.1 filamentous cyanobacterium CCP5
GAGCAGAGAGCCCCATAGCTATCCCGCCCAGGGCTGGCTGCAACCCCATCCTGGCCACTTGTACTGGCCTGATCTGGATGTCGATATCTCTCTAGAAATGATCCAAAATCCAGAGCGATTTCCCCTGATGGCAACCTTACCCAACCCGTAGACGTTGCCTGCTAATGGCATGCAGCACTGTTCTACCTTGCCCTTCCGAGCTTGTCAGCACAAGCAACAGGTTGCTATTCGCTGACAGCAGGCGTTTCCAGAGGCAAAGATGAAGATGCTTCCGGGGAGTCGGTAGACTCAAACAGGGCGTCGAGAGCGTCTTCGAGGGTGGGTTCCATTACCACCTGGTCGCGGTAGGCGACGATCACGCGGGTGAGTTCTGGCAGCTTGCTATCTTCCGCTTCCAGATAGAGGGGCTGCACATAGAGCAGAGCCTGCTCCACCGGAATGATCAGCAGACTGCCCCGGTTCACCCGCGATCCCTGCTGGTTCCAGAGGGAAATTTGCTCTGAGATTCGAGGATTTTGGCTGATCCGGGCTTCCACCTGCTGGGGGCCAAAGACCAAGCTTTCTCGCGAAAACTGGTACACCAGCAGCTTGCCATATTCATCACCGTCGCAGCGGGCCGCCATCCAGGCGATCAGGTTTTGCTTGTTGACCGGGGTGAAGGCGGAGAGGAGGACGAATTCGGCACTGGGCTTCGGCTCCGACTCAGCCAGCAAAGGCTCCGGTTCTCCTTCAGGCCTCGGTGGCTGAGCTGGAGTCGAAGCCACCTGGGCGTCAATGGAAGACAGCTCCAGAATGAGATAATGGGGCGGCATCGGCTGGGACTCAGGAGCTGGGCCGGGGAGGGTGGAGTTGAACAGCCAGCTATTCCTGCCTTCTTCGCCGCCGGGGCTATCCACCTGGCGAATCTGGTCGGGAATTTGCCACAGGTCTTCTTTGTTGTAGAACACCTGAACGTCGCTCATGTGATAAGTGGCATACTGCTGGGTCTGTACCTGGAACAGATCCGTCGGGTAGCGAATGTGCGATCGCAGGGCGGGCGACATCCCATCCAGCGGCTTGAAAAGACTGGGGTAAATGCGCTGATAGGTGGCAATGATCGGATCCCTGGGCTCCGCCAGGTAGAAATCAACGCTGCCGTTGTAGGCATCCACCACCACCTTCACCGCGTTGCGGATGTAGTTAAGTTCCCCCGAGGGGACAGGCTCGCTGTAGGGATAGTAGCGACTGGTGGTGTAGGCGTCGATCATCCAGTGCAGGCCCCCATCGGCAATTACCAGATAGGGGTCGCGATCGTACTTCAGAAACGGGGCCAGGCTCTGCACCCGCTGCATAATCTGACGACGAAATAGGAAGCGGCTGTCGGGGCTAAATTCTTGACTGAGTAAAATCTGCCAGTCGCCAAAGTGCCAGGCATAGAAGAGTCGCTGCCAGAGGGCACCGATGGGCAGGCCGCCGCTGCCCTGGTAGGTGGCGTAGATGTTAGCCTCTTCCTTGGGGTAGTCCAACTCCTGGGCGCGGGTGTTGACAAACACGTCTACGTCAGTGAGTTCGCCAAAGTAAATCGCTGGATTCTCAATGGGGAACGCCGCCGCCGCCGCTGCACTCGTTGATCGTGGCGGAATATCTTGAATGAAGAAATCCGGCAGGCCCACCCGGGTGACTACATTCACCGGGCTCAGGGCCAGCCCATAGCCGTGGGTATAGAAAAAGTGATCGTTGACCCAGGTGCGGGCCCGGTCTGGAATTAACGAGTAGTCCAGTTCTCGGGCGGAGTGCATCACCTGGCGCAGGTTACCGTCAATCGGGTAGCGGTCCACATCGACGCTGGGAAACTGGTAGTAGGGGCGAATTTCTTGCAGTTGCCGGTAGGCTGCCAGCAGCGGTTCATTGTCCCAGAGGCGAATATTTTTGAGGGTGGCCGTGTTGCGCTGCAGGCTCTCGGCGGTGAGATTGTCTTTTACCTGAAAGGGTTGGACATCGACCTCCTGCAGGCTGTAGGCCGCTCGGGTGAAGGCAATGCTGTGCTCCAGGTAGGGGCGATCGCGCTCCAGCTCGTTGGGTACCACCGCAATCCGCTGCACCAAATCGGGATAGATTAAGCCCAAGCCTAGGGCGGCTACTCCATAGCCCCCTAAAATCAGCAGGATTCCCCCCAGCTGCCAGGAATGCCAGTGCCACTGGGCCGGTCCCCAGCGGGAAGTGGCCCAGTAGCCCAGACCAGAGGTCAACAGGGCCAGGGCAAACAGGGCGATCGCCAGCGCGATCGCCATGGCCGTCAGGAAGCTATCGACGGGCATCTGGGTATGGACATCGGTGTAGTTGGCCCCCGCGAAGGATCCCCGCTGGGAATACATCAGGGTGTAGCGATCTAGCCAGTGTCCCAGGGCTTGAAACAGTAAGAGCAGCCCCCCCAGTGCCAGCAGATGGCGCTGCTCCCTCGCATCGGGCTTGGTTGCAGAAGCAGCTTGAGACCGCCGCCAGCTGTAGCAAAGCCCCACCAGCCCAACGGTAAACAGCGCCAGCCAAAAGCCCCACCGCTGGAGCTGGAGCAGCAACGGCAGACTAAACAGATAAAAGCTGATGTCGTGCCGCAAAATCGGATCGCCGCTGCCCACGGGCTGCTGGAACAGCGCCACTAAAAAAGTAAACCAGTGGGCCATGGCGATCGCCGCTACCCCACCGCTGGCAGTAACCACCACGGCGCCGCGCCAATACCCCCGAGGGTGAGGCAAGGCCAGTCGCAGGTTGATGGCCAGCCAGAGGACCGTGGCGAGAAACACGCCGATTCCCAGTCCCCAGGGGGCCACTCGGTTCAACAGCCACACCTGAACATAGCCGAGATGGGCAAACCAGCTGCCATCAATCCAGAGCCCCACCCCAATCTGCAGCAGTACCCCGCTGAGGAACAGCCCGCACAACACCGCTACTACGAGCGACACGGAAAATATCGGTGCGGAATAGACCATGGCGTATTCCTAAACTGAGCCATTAAGGGCTGTACCCAGGCCAGCTCCAGAGCTATGGGAAACTCCACCTCTGGCCCTGAACCCGGTTGATCCCATCAGAACCGCTGCGCTGCGCTGCCCAAACTCTATAGAAATCATATGACAAACCTGTGAGAGACCCCTATCATTCCCTAGAGCAGTGACTCGACCTGGCCATAGGGGTTGAGTTGAGAAAAACAGCCGCTCCTAACGTCTTCGCTGGGGGGTATGGGAAGACTCATCAGGAAAGAGTCGACCCAGGATTCCCATGCTGGCAAGAATCAAGAGGACAATCAGAAAAATTCCGGCTGGAATCGATAGCAAACCCATCACTGCGTACCTCATGTACCGAAGCTTCACTCTAAAACCTGAGGATGTCTAAGCTGTGGCCAACCTGTGTCAGATTGGCACTACTTGATTGACTACCCGCAGGCTCTAGGCTTTCGGCAATGAAAATCGGAAGGTGCTGCCCCGGCCGATCTCACTTTCCACTTCGATGCAGCCTCCCTGCAGTTCGACCAGTCGTTTGGTGATGGCCAGGCCAATGCCGCTCCCTCCCTGAGACGAAGGCTGGCCCTGGGACGATCGCCAAAATCGCTCAAACACATGGGGCAGGTCATTGGGGGCAATGCCAATGCCAGTATCCTGCACCGCAATCCACACCTGGGTGCTGGCTTCCCAGGCGATTAGGGTAATTTTCCCCTGCCGGGTATGTTTGATGGCGTTGCCCAGCAGGTTCACCAGAATTTGTTCCAGGCGATCGCCATCCGCCAGCACCGGAGCGATGTCGTCATCACACTGCCAGCCTAGCTGAGGGCCATCTTCAGCGATCTGGCTGTCAAAGCGCAGCAAGAGCTTATCGAATAAAGGGGGCAGGGCGATCGCCTGTAAATGCAAGGGCAGCTGTCCAGCCTCAGCCCTGGAAAGTTCTTGCAGGCTATTGACCAGCCGCTCCAGTCGTTTGGTTTCACGCACCAGCAGCTGAGCGATGTCAGGGCTCAGGGATGTCCCAGCTACAGTTGACTGTTCCAAATAGCCCCGCACAATGGTTAGGGGCGTGCGCAACTCATGGGTGAGGTCGCTCATCATCTCCCGCCGTCGTTCTTCGACATCCTGCAGGCTCAAAGCAAGTCGGTTAAAGCTGCGGCTCAGTCGGGCCAGTTCCGGAATGTCGCTGCGGGGCACCTGCTCCGACCAGTTTCCTGCCGCAAACTGCTGGGCAATCCGCTCCATTTTTGTCAGGGGGAGGGTGATCCGCCGGGCCACCCAATAGCTGAGGGCCGCCGCCGTAAGCCCTCCGATCATCAGCGCCCAGGCAGTACTGCCGCTCCAGGCTGACTCAAAACCAAAGAGCAACTCTTCTCGAATTTCATGGACGGTATGGCCCAGGCTAGCCATCTTGTTTAAGTGGCGCGAAAACAGATGTAGGGAAGCGGCCCGGCTGATCACAATGAAGCTGATCAAACCCACCAGCATGACAACAACATGGGAGAAAAACAGCCGCCCGTGGAGTCCGACTCGCATCAGCCCTCATCCTCAAATTTGTAGCCCATCCCCACCACCGTTTTGATGTACTGGGGGTTACTGGAATCTAATTCAATCTTTTTCCGCAGGCGGGCCACGTGGGTATCGACGACCCGTTCTTCCCCAAAGAAATCATCACCCCATAGCTTTTCGACTAGGTGAGTGCGGCTCCAGGCGCGGCCCGGATGGCTCAGAAAGGTGGCCAACAAGTCAAATTCAATAGTGGTGAGTTCCAATTCCTCAAAGCCGCCTTTTATCTGTCGCGTAGCCACATGGCGATCCAGATCCACGGTGAAGTGAGGGGTGCGGTAAACCTGGCTCTGGCTTTCTTGTCGCAGGCTGCGCCGCAGGAGGGCTCGCACCCGGGCCACCAGCTCAATTGGACTAAAGGGTTTCACCAGGTAGTCATCGGCCCCGGTGGAGAGGCCAATTACCCGGTCAAACTCTTCGCCCTTAGCCGTCAGCATCAAGATGTAGGGGTCGTAGGAGCCGGCCAGTTTGCGAATGCGGGTACACACTTCTAGGCCATCTATTCCCGGCAGCATCCAGTCGAGGATGATCAGGCTGGGCTGATGGACCTGGAACTGACGCACAGCATCCAAACCGTCGCTGCTATGGAGACAGGTAAAGCCTTCTTTTTCTAAAAGCTGCCGAATGAAGCGGGCAATTTCTCCTTCGTCTTCCACGATCAGAATCGTTTGTTGCATGGTGCTTTGATGGTTGAGGGCCGCAGGTTTGCCATATCAACTCTCTAGGTTAAATCTAATCAAGTGAGCAGGTTTCATTCACCACGATGAATTTCAGATTGTCTGATTAGTTAACTTACAGCTGTGGATGATCGCTGCAGCGGTGGGATTTCAAGGGCAGGCTAACACGGCTGACACGGGCAGCTGGCGAACTTCACCTGACTGACAACGGATTGTCATTGATTTGACACAGCCCTGCCATTTCGAGCTGAGATTTTCAGAATGTATATTAATGTCTAAGGCGGCCATGACACCTAAAAATTTGCGCCAGATTCATCGCTTTCTGGCTCCGATTATGTTACTCCCCATCGTCCTTACAGTTATTACCGGAGCCCTCTTTCAACTGGGCGAAATGCTCGGTCAGGAGGAGAGGATAGAGTGGTTATTAGATATCCATAAAGGCAATTTCGGCATTATTGATCTGCAGATTATTTATCCTTTTCTGAATTCACTGGGTCTGCTCTTGCTCGTAGCAACCGGAATCACTCTATGGCTTCTGCCCAAACGTCGCTTTCAAAAAAAGCTGAATCCATAAAACACTCACGCTGATACAGCCTTTCCCCAGCCAGCGGGGTACGCTCATCCCTTATCAATAAGGGGTTAAGCCCTTTGTCTGGACCGCACCGTGAAATACGCTGTATCAACAAAAGCTCAGTCAAAGGCTGGTTCGGTCCCTTGGACGGGTAGAAACGGTTCAAAGGGGGGGACAGCTCAGCTGTTAGAAAATGGGCAATCTGCTAGCAGCAGGCCCTGCGATCGCTGGCATCCAAGATCGTTACAAAATGTTATCTAGATGACCGACAGCGCTGCCAAATTGTCGGAGGTTTATGGGGTCATAGGTTTTTGTAACGCCCGTGTGGACATATCCGACTAGGTTTCTCAGTAGCTGTTTGACTGCCGCTGCCCTGTCAGCCGCGATCGCCCCGGTGGCCCAGGCGGCCCAGCTGGTTTATAGCGGTCAGGTTTATCTTGATACCCCTACCACCCCGCCCGTGTCCAATGCCCGAGTTGCCGTGACCTTTTACGGCCATGAAAATGGCATCCAAGAGTATCAGGTAAATCGCACCGTGCGGGGCATGACCGATAGCCAGGGACGCTTCACGGTGCGAATGAAGCTATCCGAATACCGCTATCGCTGGACCCACACCCTAATCGAGGTGGACGAAACCGAAGTCAGTAAAGAGATGGCCGTCGTCGGCACCTGCGAAAACGACAACGAAGGCGGCTGCGTAGGCGCTAAGCAGTTCGAAGTGACTCCCCTGGCCGAGGTCTTAAGGCAAGCTCTAGAGGAAATCGCTAAGCTCTGATGTCTCAGTAGAATAGCGATACTGACTAACCAGGCCAACCTTTCCCGGCAGCAGCGGTGGGACAATCCCTGGATTTCCCGTTAGCCAATAACAGCCCTAGCATGGCATCGAAAACTCTCAACGCCCAGTATTCCGAGAGGGTTTATGATTTTGGGGGCGATCGCTGCTCAGGAGCCTCTTGCCGTTGACCTCTTTCCATCGGGCCCAGCCAGCCCTTGAATTCATTCCGCCGGACTTTGACCCTCGGGTGCTAGCCGTCACCCAGGGGCTTTTACCCCTCTGGATGCGGTGGCAGGTGAAGCTAGTGGACGTGGAGGTAGAACAGGCTGAGATTCTGGCCCAGCTCTACGATCAGTTTCAGCGTCAGCAGGTGCGGTTTCTGATCGCCTTTCGCCATCCCAGCCCAGACGACCCCTACTGCCTGGCCCGCCTGCTGTGGTCGGCGGTGCCGAAAGCGGCCCGGCAGACGGGGCTGTCCCTGCGATCGCCGCTCCATGCCCACTTTATTTACGATCGCGGCATTCCCCTGTGGGCTGGCCGCTGGATCGGCTGGCTGTATGCCAAACTGGGGGGCACCCCAATCCAGCGGGGCAAGGTTGATCGCCAGGGCCTGCGATCGGCGCGGCACCTGTTTGCCCATGGCACCCTGCCGCTAGCGGCAGCTCCGGAGGGGGGCAACAACGGCCACACGGAAATTGTCAGTCCGTTAGAACCCGGGGTAGCCCAGCTCAGCTTTTGGTGCGTCGAAGACCTGCAGAGGGCCAACCGTCCCGAACGGGTTGTGATCCTTCCCCTAGGGATTGCCTATCACTACGTCGCCCCTCCCTGGAAGCCCCTGGAAGTCCTGCTCCAAGAGCTGGAAACCGTCTGTGGCTTGCAACAACCATCCGCTGCTCAAGTCGGGGAAACCCCGATCAGCCGCCTTTATCCCCGGCTGTACCGCCTGGGGGAGCATCTACTGGTGACCATGGAAGATTACTACCGCAACTACTACGGCTGCCAGCTGAAGGCGGAGGGATCCCTAGACCAACGGCTCAGCAACCTGCTGGATCAGGCCCTCAGCGTAGCCGAAAGCTATTTTCAAATGGCCCCCAGGGGCAGCGTAATTGATCGCTGTCGCCGCATCGAGCAGGCAGGCTGGGAGCGCATTTTTCGCGATGAGCTGCGGAACCGCCGCGATCTGCCGGCCCTGCAGCGGGGGCTCGCCGATCGCATCGCCGAAGAGGCTCAGCTGCGTATGTGGCACATGCGGCTAGTCGAAAATTTTGTGGCGGTGACGGGGCGATACGTACGATCTCATCCCAGTGCCGAGCGGTTCGCAGAAACGCTGATGCTGGTGCGGGATACCATCGCGTTCATTCAGGGCAAGAATCCCTTTCCTCGCCCCAAGCTGGGGGCTCAAAAGGCGCGGCTGCGGGTGGGAGAGCCGATTGAGGTCAGCGATCGCTGGTCGGCCTACCAGGCCGGGCGCAAAGCCGCCGTCGAGGAGCTTACCCAGGATTTGCAGCGATCGCTCGAAGCCCTGATCTAATCCCCCACGTCAGCCACTGTCTGAACCAGGCCATCATGGGCGATCACCCCTAAAATCTCCTCGACCTGAGCCTCATACGCATCTGTCGCCAGCACCGGCTGGCTAGCAGTAATATCCACCGACTCCGCCAGGGAAATCCAGGAGCGGCAGCCACCATATTCGGGCCGCTGGGGAATTTGAACCGGAGTGGAGAGGCGGTGCGATCGCAGCAGCAATACCGCCAATGGCCGCTGGGGCTGCCACTGGAGCCGCTGGTCTACAAAGGTCTGATTCCAGATGTGCCAGGGGTCTAGCCGCTGGACGGCTGCCGGGGCTTGTATCATGACCGCGTGGGTAATCTCCGCCCAGCCTGCCAGGGGTATGGTTTCGGCTGAATTATTCGAGGTCGGCAGGTCGGCAAAGGCGGGTTTCAGCAGGGGAGAGCGCTGGTGTTCATAGGTGGGAAACAGCAGCACCCGCTGGGCCTTGACCGTAAAGTGGCCTCGCCCGTCCCGGATGCCCCCTTTGCGAATCAGCATCACGGTTTTACCCCCTAGCAGGGCATCGACGGTGACGGCCCATTCCTTCAGCGCCTGGTCGAGGTACATCGGTCCCCCATGGATGGATTGAACAAGAACATGGATAAAGGCTGTGTCTACGGGTTGGCTATTCTTTTCTACACCTTAGTCAGCTTGAAATCATCTGTTTGGACTTAGCGGCTCCCCGCGAGGCGACCATGGTAAGGATCTAGCTGGGACATTGGGCTAACCGGCAAGGGAGGATACCAGAGGCCAGGTGGAGAGAATGAACACCACCACGGCGGCGATCGCCAGCAGCCCGTCCAGCAAGTTCCCCAGAAAGGTACCCACCACGGTACCCAGGCTGGCCTTAAAGGCGGCCTGGGCCTTGGATTCCCCTTCCACATCCTGGCGGGTCAGATATTCCCCAATAAACGCACCGATAAACGGCCCCACCAAGATGCCGATAATCGGCCCACCCACCGGTAGAGCGGGCAGCAGCCCCAGGGCTCCCACCACCAGCCCGATCAGGGCTCCAAACTGGCCCCAGCGGGTCGCCCCAAACCGCTGGGCTCCCCAGGCGGCGGCCAGCAGCTCAATCCCAGCGCTGGCGATCAGCAGGGCAAACACCACCAAAATCGGCCAGCCGATGCCGCTAAAGCCCGTGGCTAAAGCCCACACCAAAATCGACAGTAAAATCAGCGAGGCTCCCGGCAGGCCAGGAATCAGCTCCCCGATCGCCCCGGCGATCATCACGGCGACGAGTATCCAGTAGAGAATGAGT
>PYEQ01000144.1 GCA_003017785.1 filamentous cyanobacterium CCP5
CTAGGAGATTTTGAAATCCTGGTCCACAGGCCCCTATTCTCCATCGTTTATGAACCCCCTAACTATGGCAATGAGCTGGTGGTCAGCGTCAGTCGTACCCCCAGCCTCAAAGACATCACCTACGCCCACCCAATTGTGTTTCCACAGACGGTGGAAATTGTCACGGACGCCGACGGCATTATTGAGCACTGCAGGGTGACCGATGACGATCGCGCCCAAACCATCATCGTGATGAATTCTCGATGACACAGGAATGTCATTCCACCGGCAGAGGGCCGTCGAACTAGCGTGGCTGCCCATCACTGGCTGCCGACTCAGTTCACGCTGCGGGTGCCAGGTAGCCACAAACCCCTGACTCGCCAGCGTTCGGTTCAGGTAGACTAAGGCCAAGGAACAATGGTGATCAGCGTGGGGCACCGCAACAGCTTAGAGCGCTTCCATTTCGGGCTACATTAATGCCCGAAGGATTGGGTATCGTATTTCACAAGATTGACACCTGACCGACATATTCTGCTGGTAGAGTAGCGGCATCTCCAATCAGAAACCATTCGAGCCGTGGGAGGCTACAGCCATGACGTCCTCTGAATCTCAGTCAAATCGGTCGAAAAGTGCTCTGCGAGAGGGCATTGAAACCCTAGGACTGAGCATATTGCTGGCCTTCGGCATCCGTACCTTTGTGGCTGAGGCTCGCTACATTCCCTCCGGTTCGATGTTGCCGACGTTGGAGATTAATGATCGCCTGATCATCGATAAAGTCACCTACGACTTCAGCAATCCCCACCGTGGCGACATCGTTGTCTTTCATCCCCCTGATGCTTTACACCAAAAGGATGCCTTCATCAAACGGCTGATCGGGCTGCCAGGGGATGTTGTAGAAGTCAAAACTGGCAAAGTCTATATCAACGGTGAACCGCAGCAGGAATCCTATATTGCGGCCAAGCCGGACTACCAGTACGGCCCGGTCACGGTGCCTGCTGATTCCTATTTAGTTCTGGGCGACAACCGCAACGAAAGTTTTGATTCTCACTACTGGGGCTTTGTTCCGAAGGATCACGTCATTGGTCGCGCCGTATTTCGCTTTTGGCCTCCGAATCGGGTCGGTGAGCTGAACTAAGGAAGTTGGAATAACTTTTGCATGAGAATTGAAAGCGATTGAATCAATCGCTTTTTTCTTTGGGGGCCCTGTCTCCTCAGGCGACCCCGCTGGACTATCAGCAAGTCGGAATGCTGGCCTGATTGGGGGCACCGGCGGCAGGTTCTGTCAGCTGGTGGCCTAGGGAACTTTGGCTTGAGGTAGCTCAGAATCTGATTTCATGGCAACACTTGAAATGCAGAAAATCGAGGCCGATCCTCCCACCAGCTTCAACCCATCATCCTTATCACTGGGGCACTGCCCGGCGCACAAGTGTCCAAACCCGTTGTTTCACTTGCGCTATCTCAGCCCGACGCCACAGAACTGTCACGCCATCGCCATGGATTTTCCACATGGGGTGTCTAGGCTTTTAGCATCTGCCAGCCACTAGTTTGACAGCTGCGAGGGAGCATCTTTCCCTGGGGCTGATAGTCCCTAGTGGCCTCTGCTTTAACCCCTCATGTCGTAAATCCTATGCCTCAACTCCGTAAGCTTTTTGGGTCCCTGCGTCAGGATGTAGATGGGTCACCAACCCAAACGGTGCTGATCGCCACGTCAACGCTGGCCTTGGTCGGCCTGCCGATATTGACAACGACCGCCTGGGCCAACTGGAAGGAAAGTCCTAAGGCTGTTTTGGATGAGGCGTGGCAGATTGTGGATGACACCTACGTTGACCCCAATTTCAACCATCTAAACTGGAGCGAAGAACGACAAACCCTCTTAGGGCAAGATTACACCTCCCGGGAAGCGGCCTATGCCTCCCTCCGAGACCTGCTCGGGAAGCTAGAGGATCCCTATACCCGCTTCATGACCCCTGAGGAGTTTCGCACCTTCTCAAATCAAACTAACGGGCAGCTGGTCGGGGTAGGAATTCAGCTCACCCTCGATCCTGAAACTCAAGCCCTGACTGTGGTGCAGCCGATTCAAGATTCGCCAGCGGCGGCGGCCGGGGTGCAGCCCGGCGATCGCATCATCCAAATTGACGGAGCTTCAACCCGTGGCATGACCGTTGAGACTGCTGCCAGCCTGATTCGCGGGAACGTCGGCACAACTGTGAACCTGC
The DNA here is from genome assembly GCA_003017785.1 of filamentous cyanobacterium CCP5. Taxonomy (GTDB): domain Bacteria; phylum Cyanobacteriota; class Cyanobacteriia; order Phormidesmidales; family Phormidesmidaceae; genus CCP5. Next base: position 2,196 of record PYEQ01000144.1, read on the forward strand.
TGCTGCAGCGCCGTGATACAGCCCCCCTCACGGTCACCCTGACCCGCGCCCAAATCGATGTTCCGATCGTCCATTCGGCCCTACGGGAGGTTGGCGGGCAGCCCATTGGCTATATTCGCCTCGACGAATTTAACGCCCAGTCTGCCGACCAGATGAAGCAAGCAATTCAAGGGTTGGAGCGGCAGCAGGTCGAGGGCTATGTGCTTGACCTGCGCAATAATCCTGGCGGCATGCTGGATCAGGCCATTAAAATTGCCCGCATGTGGTTAGATAAGGGGGCGATCGTTCGCACCGTGGATCGCGACGGCGACGCCAACCGGGTCAGCGCCAACCGCACCGCCCTTACTGACAAACCTCTGGTAGTCTTGGTCAACGGTAATTCGGCCAGCGCTAGCGAAATCTTGACGGGAGCCCTGCAGGATGACCATCGGGCAAAAGTAGTCGGCACTCAAACCTTTGGCAAGGCCCTGGTGCAATCGGTTAACGAACTGGAAGACGGCTCGGGGCTCAACGTTACCATCGCCCACTACTACACCCCGTCGGGAGCTGATATTAATCACAAGGGAATCACGCCGGATGTCGTGTCAGAGTCTCCCGTCGAAGCCCAGCGGGATCTGTGGATGCATCCCGATCGCCTCGGCACCGAGCAAGATACGCAGTACATGGCAGCAGTTGGTCAGCTCCGGCAGGCAATGGTCGTTCTAGATCGGCCCTGAGGGCCATCGCACTGGCCTCATCTCAAGCATAAGATCACCTGCTGAGTCTGTAAGATTTCGTGGCGCCGATAGGGATTTTTCAGCCCTCCTTGATCAGCAATATCAACCTGCCGTTGTAGTAAAGATTCAAGCTCATTTTTATGTCGACCCAGTCAAGCAGGCTCCATCTAGAGTCGGGGGAGAAGGTGATAAGAACGCCAATAGCCCCATAGATACCGTATGGCGACTCACCGACGAGCCCAGTTGCCCTTAGGGATGATGCTGGGCAAGCTTTCTTCCCTCGGGAGAACCGTTGGCTGAGCGGTGCTGAAGCCAACGGTTCTTGCGTCAATGGTCGATCGCCACTATCCCTGCTGACTATCCCTGGTTTGAACTGGAAACGCCCCTGGCTGCACGGTGATATTCTGGTTCCGACCGTTGCGGGTGACTTGAACGTTCAGCCGGTGGTTGAGCTGGGTGGCCTCCACGATTTGCTGCACCTGATCCGCCTGGGTGATGGTCTGGCCATCAATCTGGTGAATTACGTCGCCAGCCCGCAGGCCCGCCTTGGCCGCCGGGGAGTCGGGCTCCACCCGACCAATCAGCACCCCTTGTTCCTCATTCACCGAGATGGCGCTGTTGGGGTCGCTGTTGAGCTGCTGCTTCACTTCGGGAGTCAGGGTCACCATCTGGATGCCCAGATAGGCGTGCTCGACTTTGCCGCTGGTGGCTAGCTGATCGGCAATCTGCTGCACCTTGTTGATCGGAATCGCAAAGCCGATGCTCTGCGCCCCCTGAATAATGGCGGTGTTCATACCAACCACCTGCCCCTGCTCGTTGAGCAAAGGCCCACCGGAGTTGCCTGGGTTGATGGCGGCATCGGTCTGGATGAAATCGACCCGCTTGTCAGGGACGCCGACTTCTCCGCTGGATCGTCCGGTGGCGCTGATAATGCCGGCGGTGACAGTATTGTCGAGGCCCAGGGGATTGCCGATCGCCACCGCCCATTCCCCAGGCCGCAGCTGGTCGGAGTTCCCCAGGTTCACCGTGGGCAAATCCTTAGCATCCACCTGCACCACCGCCACATCAGTCACCGTGTCTTCTCCCAGGACTTTGCCGTCAAAGCTGCGGCCATCCTTGAGGGTGACTTTCACCGTGTCAGCACCATCGACGACGTGGGCATTCGTGATAATCCGACCATCGTGGCTGAGGATAAATCCCGAACCTACGCCCCGTTCAATTTGCTCAGAGGGCATGTCTGGCATTTGCTCCCCAAAGAACTGGCGGAAAAAGGGATCGTTGAAGATAGCAGGGGCCTGGGTACTCACCGTCCGAGTGGAGTCGATGCGCACCACCGCTGGCCCCACCTGATCGACGATAGCTTCGATAAAGTTAGAATTGGCTGCTGCCCCCGGCAGTTGGGCCGATCCCGATGGGGGTAAGGTGGTGACGGTTTTATTGGGCATCGATGATGGGAACGATCCCTGGGATGTCATGTGCAGCCCGTAGCCCAGCCCCGTTGCAATCCCGGCTCCCAACAAAATCAGCGCCAGAGAGGCGGCTAACTGCCTTGGAAGCTTGGGTTGGCGCTGGAACCCGAACTGATTCAATTGACCGTTAGGGGCGGTATCGTCGGCTGGCGTTTCAGAACCGTCAGAACGTGGATGAAAATGGGTTCTCATTGAGCATTCTCCTTAATACAGCGAAGGAATTTGCAGGCACTAGAAAAGCCCCGTGGCGGTGCTGAGATACCATGAACTTTCCGGTGTATGGATTCAATTTAGATAACTCCTATGGCATTCCTGTGACAGAAAAATGTCAGTTCCAATGGGTTGTCATTGCCGTCGAATTGACACGGATTAGACACAGAAATTTCCTAAGATTGGAATCAGCTACGCTTTATCACCAGCCCCCCTTTGGGAGATATTCACCATGGCTAACCCATCTGTTCGTAGGTCCAGTAGCGCCTTATTTTCCCATCGCCGTCGAAGCTTACTTCGATACCTAGTTGGGGGCGGAGCCGGGGCGATCGCCCTGGGGCTTTTGCGCTCCCAAGCGGCATTTAGCCAAGGGTCAAACCTGGAAAGACTGTGTTCGGCCTATCCACTTAATTCCCGCTGCGTTGATTATTTGCCTGGGAGCCGGGCGCTGGATCTAAGCGGTGCCGCCATCGCAGTGGATGCCTATTTGCCCACTCTGACTCCGGGGACCCCAGCTCCTGTGAAAGGGTTACCCGAAACCGAATTGACCTACCTGGTGATTGAGCAAGGGCCGGAAATTGCTCCCTATGGAATTCAGCCTGTTTGCACCCACCTAGGCTGCACCGTGCCCTGGAACGCGGAGCGAAATCGCTTCATTTGCCCCTGCCATGGTTCCCAGTACGACCCAGAAGGACGGGTTGTGCAGGGGCCAGCACCGCGATCGCTGCCGCTGATTACCGTTGTGGTCAAGCAAAACCAAATTCGACTGGTTGACCGGGCGCCTGCCATCGATCCGCGCTAGCGGTCCCTGATCCTCTCTTGCTTGGCCGGGCAGGTTAGGCCATAGATATTGCCCCAAAGGCGATGACTGGGACACTGTCCGGCGGGCAAGTGTCTAAACCCGTTGTTCCCTTGCCATCACCGGCGGTATTTTCTCCTGCGAACTCAATCGACAACACCGCAGCAACCGGCTCAACGGCTGGCAATCAGGGGATTTTAGCGCCCGTCCATAAAGCCAGCTCTCCACAAAAGCGTCTCAGGTTTGACATGGCTCTGCCATACCCGCCCCCTAGAGTAGGCCACTAAATAAACCGCCAAAGTAGGAGGTTCTTCATGGCAACGGTACTGATTTCATCGCAGCCCACCGGCTCTAAGCGGACTGCTACCCCTAACCCTGATATTGTTCAGGCCTATCTGCGCGATATTGGGCGCATTCCGATGCTGTCGCCGGAGGCTGAAATCACCTTGGGCCATCAGGTCCAGACCCTGATGACGCTGCTGGCCGTTAAGGATACCCTGGCTGAAACCCTGGGCCAGGCCCCAACCTTGCAACAGTGGGCAGACGGGGCCAACCTCAGCCAAATGGAGCTCCAGCGATCGCTCTCCCGGGGACAGCAGGCCAAGCGCCAGATGATGGAAGCGAACCTGCGGCTGGTGTTTTCGATCGCCAAAAAATACCAGCACCGCAACTTAGAGCTACCCGACCTGATTCAAGAGGGGAGCATTGGCCTAGAGCGGGCGGTCGAAAAGTTTGACCCCAGCCGGGGCTATAAGTTTTCAACCTATGCCTACTGGTGGATTCGTCAGGGCATCACCCGGGCGATCGCCGATCAGGGTCGCACCATTCGCCTGCCGATTCACTGCACAGAACAGCTCAATAAGATTAAGCGCACCCAGCGAGAACTGTCCCAGAAGCTGGGGCGGACCCCGAACGAGATCGACATTGCCCGGGCCCTCAGCATTAGCCCCCAGCAGGTGCGTAACCTCCTGCACTATGGCCGCAAACCCCTCTCGCTCGATCTCAAAGTCGGCGATAACCAGGATACGGAACTGCTAGATCTGCTGCCGACAGATTTGTCTTCCCCCGAGGACTCACTGCTGCAGGAGTCTTTAGCCCAGAATGTTCTGGCCTCCCTAGACAGTCTCTCTAACCAGCAAAAAGAAGTGATGACTCTGCGCTATGGCCTGCGGGATGGCAAGCCCCTTTCCTTAGCCCAGGTAGGGCGACAGCTAGGCATTAGTCGAGAGCGGGTGCGACAGCTGCAGAATGCGGCTATTCATCATCTACGGCGATACCATCGTGACCTTAAAGAATATGTGGTGAGTTAAGTATCTGTTAGGGTTAGGTAAATCCATACCCCGTTGACCCTTGGGACTGGTGTAGCCCCTCTGAGGCGGCTACGCCAATAATTCTCGCTATGACAGGCCCATTTCACCAGGGAAGCGTTCACCGTAAGGTAATTGAAACGGTTGAGGTGCTTCCATGAATATGGTCAGTGATCTGTGGATACCTGATGTCTCAGTTCTAGAAAAAATCATCCGCCCAATTTTGGTCTACGGCTTTTTGCTCATCGCCCTCCGACTGGGCGGCAAGCGAGAACTGGGGCAGCTCACCGGCTTTGACCTGGTGGTGTTGCTGATGCTCTCCAACGCGGTGCAAAACGCCATCATCGGCGATGATAACTCGGTGTCAGGCGGCTTCATTGGGGCGGCAACTCTGCTGATCACCAACTATCTAGTGGTGCGGCTGGTCTATCGCCATCCCAAGGTGCAGCAGCTCATTGAAGGCAAGCCCGCCCTACTTTTGCTGGATGGGTGCATGATTCCCGAACATCTGGACAAAGAACTGATCAGCGAAGCGGAACTGCGAACCGTGCTGCGCCGCCAGGGCTTTGAAGACCTCGCCGAAATCAAAGCCGCGATTTTGGAAACCAGTGGCAGCATCACCATTGAACGCGCCGCTGATCTCCCCACCCCCGTTGAAGCAGAACTGCTCACCAGATTGGAGCGAATTGAGCAACTTTTACAGTCAAATCAGAAATAAAGTGCTGTGAGAGGTAGCAACAAAGATCAAGGAGCAGGATCAACCCTGCCAATTAAAACACTAGCGTGAGTGTTTTAATACAACGGTTGATTAGATTTCAATTATATGGGAACCGCAACAGGAGAGGATTCAGGTGTTACCGGGTCAAAATGCAGCACCATGATTTGAGCAGCACGCAGACCAAGAGATTCATAGGTACGCCCACTTCTATTCAGTAGACCATCAAAATCAAATCCCTGACTTAGGCCAGTAGGTTTTCTCGGTTGGCCAAAACCTTTGCCACTAAGACGTTTTTCCCTGCCCATTGTAAAATCTTGTTTCTAATTGCGGACAAATTCGGTGCCAGCGATCGCCAGTGGCCAAGCCTAAACCCTTAAACGCCATCCTCTATCGGTGAAACGGAGCTTGGCTTTTTGGAAGCAGTTTCCAGCATGTCTTTTAAGGAACCCGCGATCGGCACGGCAATCACCAATCCTAGAAGCCCCGCCACCTTGGCCCCGACCAGCAACGAAATCAAAATCCACACCGGGTTCAGCCCTGTGAAGCCACCGATCAGCTGAGGCGCTACGCCGTTTTCAATCAGCTGGTCAATCACCGTGGCTATTACCAGCACCTTGCCTCCCAGCCAGAGACTATGCAGGGCCGTCAAAAAGCTCACCAGGGCAATGCCCAAGGCTGCCCCAAAGGGAAACAGCGCCATTCCGCCAATCCCCAGGCCAAACACCAGACCAAAGGGCACCCGAATAATCAGAAAGGCTAGAGTCATGGCCGTTCCCATCAGCAGCGCCACGATCGCTTGACCTACGAAATAGTTGTGGAAATTCTGCCTCAGACTTTCCCGTAGTCGCGTACCCGTTGAGATCGGCAAGTAGCGAAAAATACTATCCCAAAGCTGCTGGCCGTGGAGCAGTAGATAAAACGTCAAAACCAGGCTCACCCCCACATTGACGACGCTGCTGATTGCGCCAGCTATGGTGCTAAGCACCGCGCCACTGGTGGATTGCAGTTGGCTAGCGATCTGGTCTTCTAGTTGGGTAATCCAGTGGCCCAAATCAACCGGCAGTCGTCGGGCCACGGCCCAGGCTTGGAAAGCATCGAGCTGCTGGGTACCGGAGGCAATCCAGCTCGGTAAGCGATCGCCCAATTCATTCACCTGATTAATAATGACGGGAATCAGGGTAATCCCTAATATCAGCAGCACCAGCCCAGACGCCAGCAGCACTAGCACTATGGCCCGAGATCGACGAATCCTAAATCGTTCCAACCACGTGACCGGATATTCCAGCACAAAGGCCAGCAGTATAGCCACCACCCCGATGGTGATCACGTCACGAAAATAGTCAAAGAGCAGGAGCAAGGCCCAACCATTGAGCACAATCAAGGGCAGTACCAGGCCCCAAAGGCTGGTGCGAAGCAGGCGGGATTTCCAACTCATTGCAGTTAAATCAGGTCATCAAACCCATGGTGAAATTTCTCCGCCGAAACCTTTTTCGTTTTGATCCATTTCTATGCTGCCAACAGGGAATTCTACTGAACCCTCCCTGTCGTCAAGCCTAGAGACTGCCCATGACAACGCCGTTACGAATGGATGTCAAGCATAGGGAAACTGGATGTGACGATGGTGGCGGCTCACCTAGAGTTGCAGCGCGGCCTCCCAGGTAAGCACAAACGGCGGGATGGCAACCCCCAGACATCGAGCCAAAAGCTTATTCCCCGAAGGGCAAGATTTAAACGGAGAGGGAGGGATTCGAACCCTCGGATGGTGTGACCCATCAACAGATTTCGAGTCTGCCGCATTCAACCGCTCTGCCACCTCTCCCGGTCGATCAGTATCTTACCCTTGAATGGAAATCAGTGTAGCTAGGGGGCTAAAAAACTGATTCCCCCAAGAGTTCCGTTAAGGACCAAAGTCGGGGGTTAGGGAGTGCAGCTA
>PYEQ01000145.1 GCA_003017785.1 filamentous cyanobacterium CCP5
GCTCCCGGCCCAGTACGCTAGCGGCGCGAGCGGGCTCTGCCTGACCGGGGCATGGCTGTGATTGTGCAGCAGCAGGTGGAGGGGGGCTACTCGGGGGTAGCCTTTAGTCGCGATCCGGTTACCCGCTGCGGTGACGAGGTGCTGGTGGAAGCCTTGAGCGGCCCAGCCAGTCGCGTGGTCTCCGGGCAGATAACGCCAGAGCAGTATCGGGTGCTGATCCAACGGGACGATGTGCCCAGCCTCAGGGATTTAGATGGCTCCAACTGGCAGCTGCCAAAGGCCCTAGAGCTACCGGTGAATGGAGACGGAGAGATCCCGAACCGCCTCATTCAGCAGGTGGCCTATCTGGCCCGGCAGCTAGAGGTCCGCTACCAGGGCATTCCCCAGGATATTGAGTGGACCTATGATGGCGATCAGCTATGGCTGCTTCAGGCCCGGCCGATTACCACCCTACAGCCTGTCTGGACCCGCAAAATTGCAGCAGAGGTCATACCAGGAGCCATTCGGCCACTGACCTGGTCGATTAATCGGCCGCTGACCTGTGGGGTGTGGGGAGAGATCTTTTCCCTTGTGCTGGGGAAGCGGGCGGCGGATCTGGATTTCGAAGAAACAGCGACTTTGCATCGTGCCTATGCCTATTTCAATGCCACCCTGCTGGGCAAAATTTTTCTGCGCATGGGGCTGCCCCCCGAAAGCCTAGAATTTCTTACCCGAGGTTCGAAGTTTAGCCGTCCCCCGCTGATCTCAACCCTGCGCAACCTGCCTGGACTGATGCGCCTACTGGGGCGAGAACTATCTTTGAACAAGGACTTTGAGCGGGACGATCTCACCCTGTTCCAGCCTGCCTTACATGCCCTGGAGACCGATCATCTGGCCAGCCTAGACGCTGCCACCCTGATGCAACAGGTTGACGATATCCTGCTGCTGCTGAAGCGGGCAACCTACTACAACATTCTCTCTCCCTTGAGCGTAGCGATTCGACGCAGCCTCTGGCGAGTACCCGAAGCCGCCTTAGATGGAAGTCAGAACCCGGAGGTGGCTTCCCTGGCTGAGCTGCGATCGCTAGCCCAGGCCATCCGCAGCCTGTTCTCTAATGGGGAATTGAACGCAGTTTTTGACCCGGACTCCTTGCTGGCCGCCCTCTCTCAACATTCCGAAGGCAAGGCTCTGCAAGTTCAGTTCCAGGACTTTTTGGATCGCTATGGCTATCTCAGCGAAGTCGGCACCGACATTGCCGTGCCCACCTGGCGGGAAAACCCGCGCCCGGTCCAAGAACTACTCACGCGCTATGTCTTGGCTCCCCCGACTCCAGCGGGCCAGGAGAGGGCGGACTCTCTGGCCAGGGCCAGTCAGAGGGTACAGCGACGGTTAGATCTCAAAGGTCTGGTCAACAATCGCTACAGCCGTCTATTCGCCCATCTGCGCTGGACCCTGGTAGCCCTGGAACAGCGCTGGCTAGAGGCAAATCAGCTGCAGGCAGCGGGGGATATTTTCTTTTTGACCCATGCCGAAATTACCGCCCAGGTAAAGGGAGAGAGGACTGCGCTACAGGAGCGCATTCACAGCCGTCGCCAGGAATATCGCGAAAACGTCCAGCTTGAGCGGGTCCCCTCCCTGGCCTATGGCACCCCAACGGATGCCGCCTGGAATCCGCCCGCTTCGGCAGCAGTTACCCAACAGCTGAGGGGAATTGGCGCCAGCGCCGGCATCGTAGAAGGGCCGGTTAAAGTCATGCAGCGATTAGAATCTCTGGAGGCCGAAGGGGTGATTTTGGTAGTGCCCTACACGGATGCTGGTTGGGCCCCGCTGCTCGCCCAGGCCAAAGGATTAGTGGCCGAAGTGGGGGGGCGCCTCTCCCACGGGGCGATTGTAGCCCGGGAATATGGCATTCCCGCCGTGATGGACGTGGATGAGGCGACCCTGCGGCTGCACGACGATCAGTGGGTGCGCCTGGACGGTGGGAAAGGAACGGTGGAGATACTGGACAGGGACGCCTGAAGATCCATGCCCTGGTAGAGCCAGTGATTGATGGTCGGCACGAAGCTAACCCGCAGCAGGGTAGCGGTGGTGGCAACTAGTAGCAGAGCGCCAATACGCTGTGTCCACATGGCAGCAAGCAGTAGGGGCAAGGGTCAATACAAGCTGTCAGGCAGAGGATCTGCAGCGGTGATTGAATCAGCTTTTGACACTCCTAAGAATAGCCAGCCCAGATGAAAAGTTCCTGGGAATGGCCTAAATTTTGGGCCCTTTGATGGGAGCGATTTATCACTTTTGAATGACGAAGTCGCTTGACTGCGATCGCTAGGCTATTTGTAGAGTCTTGGATTCAGTGGGTTTGCCCAATTGGATCAGGGCTCCCATGGAAATTTTGTACGAGGAGAGCCTATGAGCACCAGCCACCCAGACCTGTTGCAAGAGGTGCAGGCCATTGCCCAGCTAGAGTCCACGGCTGCTGCCCAAAATGCCATCCAGGCCTCCCTAGAAGTGCTCAGGAATCGCATCGTCGGCGATGAGGCTAGCCAGCTGGCAGATCAGCTACCTGAAGAAATGGGGCAGTATCTGCGAGGGGCTGAAGCTACCAGGGGTGAATCTTTCGGCATTAATGAGTTTTATCAGCGCGTGGCCGAGCGCGGCAGTATTGATATCATGCAGACCCCGATGCAGGTTAAGGCTGTATTTCTGGCCATCAGCCATAAGGTGTCTTCAGGAGAGATTGAAGATGTCAAGCAGAACCTGCCGGCAGACTATCGCGAGCTGTTTCTAGCGATCGCCTAGTCCATTCCAGCCAGCGTCAATAGCCCTGATTTAGACAAATTCAGCCTAATCTACCGATCCCGCTGCCCAAGCTGAACATTGATACATCACCAAGCTACTGCGTTGGCCGAGCAGGTTAGAACAGAGATATTCCCCAAAAGCCGATGACTGGGTACTGCCCGGCGCGCAAGTCTTCAAACCAGTTATATCAACTCCGCTAAGCCGTTTTGCCTTCAACCAGCTGCTTCAGATTAGCCAGCTGAGTTTCCACTTCTGTTTCGCTGAATTTGGCGGCTAGGGAAGAAATGGCTTCTCCGAGGAGAGGCATGTCCAGGTCGTAGTCGGCTTTATAGGTGACGCGGCTACTGCTGTCGTCCACCGCCTCAAACAGCCACCAGATGTTGCCCTGGAGCCCACCGCTGAAGTCGTAAACGATGCGTTCGTTGGGGGTGTATTCGCTGGTGGTCAGCTGTCCTTTAACCTCCATGCCCGGTCCCAGCTTGTACACGTAGCTCGACTGGGTGCCGCCTCCGGGCAGTTTCTCTACATCTTCGATACGGGCAGAATCGGAGGTGATTTTGGGCTGATTGCTGGGATCATCCATGCATTGAAACACCATTTCCACGGGGGCTTGGATCAGGACGCTGCGTTCGAGGGATGCCATAGCTCTAGGGGATGATTGCTCAGTTTATTCTTTTAAGTAATGTAAACGGATGGACCGTTTCTGGCCTCACCCCGGGGATGGAATTTGGATCGAATTTTACTTCAGCAGGCCTCTAATTTCTTGCCAGAGAGACGATCGACTCGGCGGAGCGGGATGGGTCAAGATGCCATGGCGAGGACTGAATAGCAGGGCGAGGGTAAACAGCCCCGACACCACCAGGACGATCGCTGGCCCCGAGGGCAGGTTAAACCAGTAGCTAAGAAACATGCCGCTGACGCTGGAACAGACCCCAATCAGGGCGCCTAACATCATCACCTGATGCAGTCGCGGCACCAGCAGATAGGCCGTTGCCCCCGGCGTGATTAGCAAGGACAGGACCAGCACCACCCCAACCGCCTTGAGGCTAGCTACCACCGTCAGGGCAATCAGGGCCATCAGCCCAAAATTCAGCAGGTTAACCGGCAGCCCTACGGCCTCGGCCCCGAGGGGGTCAAAGGTATAAAACAGCAGTTCTTTATAGAGCACCACCACCGTGGCTAGCACCACCGCCACGATGATGGCGGTATCGCGCAGATCGGAGCCGGTGACCCCCAGAATATTGCCGAACAGGAAATGGTTGAGGTCGATTTTGTTGCTCTTTTGAATCACGGTGATCAAGGTGATGCCCAGGGCAAAAAAGGCTGACAGCACAATCCCCATGGCTGCATCTTCTTTGATCGGAGATCGCGTGCGAATCCACCCAATCACTAGGGTGCTGAGGATACCGGCGATAAACGCCCCGATAAATATATTGACCCCGAGCAAAAACGCGATCGCCAGCCCCGGCAGCACTGAATGACTAATAGCGTCCCCCAGCAGCGCCAGTCGCTGCACCATCAGGTAGCTGCCGACCACGGCACAGACGATTCCCACCAGCACGGCCACCACCAGAGCCCGCTGCATGAAGCCATACTGGAGCGGTTCCAGCAGCGGAATGTTTAGCAGCAGACTATCAAGCGACATGGAAATTCACCTGCCCGCCATAGGCGCGGGTCAGGTTATCGGACTTGAGCACCTGCTGCCGAGGCCCGCTGGCGACGATGGACCGGTTAAGTAGAATCAAGTGATCGAAGTGGGTGATAGACTCCCCCAGGTCGTGGTTGACCACCAGGACGATTTTTCCCTGGTCAGCCAGCTCCCGAAAAATCTTAAATAACACGGCCTCAGTTTTTTGATCGACCCCAACAAAGGGCTCATCAAAACAAAAGATGTCGGCTTCCTGAGCCAGGGACCGGGCCAGAAACACCCGCTGCTGCTGGCCGCCAGAGAGTTCGCCAATGGGGCGATCGCGGAACGACTCCATCCCTACCCGCTCCAGGGCCGCCAGAGCTTGCTGACGACTGCTGGCGGAAAACCGGCGAAACCAGCCAGCCTGCTTCACCCGACCCATCATCACCACGTCCCACACCGTGGCCGGATAGAGCCAGTCAATCTGACTGCGCTGGGGCACATAGGCGATCCGATCGCGCTGATCGGCGACGGGGCGCTCTCCCCGCAGCACCGTGCCTTCGGAAACGGCCACCAGCCCTAGGATGGCCTTGAGCAGGGTACTTTTACCAGCCCCGTTGGGACCAATCAGCCCCGTCACCCGCCCCGGATACACCGCCAGAGTAATGTCTTCTAGGGCTAGGAGGTGACGGTAATGGACGCTGACGTGGTTGACCCGAATCGGCTGGAGGGCGGCAGCACCGGCGGACACCAGATGCAGACTGGGGATGGGGAAATCGGCCATGGGGTGTTCTCGAACGGGATCGCTCAAAAATGAAAGGATTATGAAACCTGCTGACAATAGTGTAGCTTGAAAAATGAAACGAAAATGAAATGAGGCGAAAATGACCACCATGGGCAGCCAGATGGGCTGGGTAGGGGTAGCTTTAGGGGCATTGATCGGCCTGATCGGCTGTCAGTCCGCCCAGGAAGTCAGCGATCGCCCCCGGGTAGTGGCCACCAGCACTATTCTCAGGGACCTGGTGGCCCAGGTGGGGGGCGATAGGATTCAGCTGACGGGGATCTTAGATCCGGGGGCCGATCCCCATATCTATGAGCCGGTGCCCGCCGACACGGTGGCCTTAGAACAGGCGGACCTGATTGTCTACAACGGGTTTAATCTGGAGCCCAATATCATCAAGCTGATTCGCAGTACGGGGTCTGAGGTGGCGATCGCCGTGGGAGAAGTGGCTGAGCCCCTGGATTTTGAATACCGGGGGCAAACCGAGCCCGACCCTCATGTGTGGGGGGATGTGGAAAACGTAATTCTGATGGTGGGAGCCATCCGCGATGGGCTGATCGCCCTGTCCCCAGCCGATGGAGACCAGTTCACCGCCAACGCGGCGAATCTGATCGCCGATCTGACAGAACTCGACGGCTGGGTGAGGGAGCAGATTGCCACGATTCCTGCCGACCAGCGGCAGCTAGTAACCACCCACGACGCCTTTCAGTATTACGCCGAAGCCTATGGCCTGACGGTGATCGGCACCCTGATTGGCATCAGCACCGAAGAACAGCCCAGCGCCCAGACCGTGGGCCAGCTGGTGGAAGCGGTCAGGGCCTCCGGCGTACCGGCAATTTTTGCAGAAACGACCCTGAACCCCGCCCTGATTTCTACCGTGGCCGCCGAAGCCGGGGTGGATCTGGCCCCGAACGAACTATATTCTGACTCGATTGGGGCCCCAGGTAGCCAGGGGGACAGCTACATCAAGATGATCGCGGCGAATACCTGCACTATCGCCATCGCCCTGGAAGGCCGCTGTGAACCCTTTGAACCCTAGCGATCGCCCTTGCTGAACCGTCTATGGCCGGTGCCATCTGCGCCTAGATAAGAAAAAGCCCCCGGTGGGGGCTCGGTTTTTCCCGGATGGACAGTTACTTCAACAACTGACCAGGGGGAGATTACGGAAATCCGCCCATGGAATCAGGAACTCCGTCACATTTTGTAATCAACAGTAGCCTAATCCTGGGCAGGGCAAGAACTCCTTAGCTACCCACGGACAGCCCCACCGGACAGGAAACGTTTGTCCCGCCAAGGCCACAGTAGCCACCGGGATTCTTAGCGAGGTACTGCTGGTGGTAGTCTTCGGCGTAGTAGTATTCCGGGGCCGCCATGATTTCGGTGGTGATTTCACCGTAGCCTGCATTCTTGAGGGCCTGCTGATACATCTCGCGGGACTTCTCAGCCAGCTGCTTTTGCTCCTCGGAATTAGTGTAGACGCCGGATCGGTACTGGGTGCCAGTGTCATTGCCTTGGCGCATCCCCTGGGTAGGGTCGTGGCTTTCCCAGAACGTTTTCAGCAAATCTTCGTAGCTGATTACGTTGGGGTCATAGACCACCTGCACCGCTTCGGTGTGGCCAGTCATGCCGGAGCACACTTCGCGGTAGGTGGGATTGGGGGTGTGACCAGCGATATAGCCCACGGAGGTGCTGTAGACCCCATCCAGCTGCCAGAACTTACGCTCGGCTCCCCAAAAACAGCCCAGGGCAAAGGTGGCAACCTTCATCCCTTCCGGGAAGGGGGGCTGGAGCCGATTACCGTTGACGTAGTGCTTTTCGGGCACGGGCATTTTTTCATCTCGCCCTGGCAGAGCCTCTTCGGGAGAAGGGATAGATAGCTTTTTGCCAAAACCAAATAAAACCATTCAGGGAAACCCCTTTTCTAACAACTGTGTAAACAAACTTATTCCTTGATTTCACTATAGGTCAGGCAATCGGTCGTGCCAGTGATAGATGCCCCCGGTTGAGGGTGTGGACTTCCTTACCGGGTGCCAAACAGGCGATCGCCCGCATCCCCCAGTCCCGGCAGGATGTAGCCGTGGGCGTCGAGCTTGTCGTCGATGGCAGCGGTGTAGAGGGGCACATCTGGGTGGGCGGCCTGGAATTCGGAAATCCCTTCCGGGGCCGCCAGCAGACAGAGGAATCGCAGCGATCGCGGCGCAGCCCGCTTGACTTGATCCACCGCCGCGATCGCGGTATGGCCAGTGGCAATCATCGGGTCGACAACAATTACATCCCGGTCTTCCATCACGTGGGGGACTTTGAAGTAGTACTCAATCACGTTCAGGGTTTTGGGATCCCGATAGAGGCCGATGTGCCCCACCCGGGCCGAGGGAATCAGCTCTAGGATGCCATCCAGAATCCCCTGCCCGGCCCGCATGATGGAGACAATCACCAGCTTTTTCTCCGGGGCCAGCACCGGGGCTTCCATGGTGGCCATGGGGGTCTGGATGGTTTCCGTGGTCAGAGGCAGATCGCGGGTAACTTCATAGGCCATCAGCAGGCTAATTTCTCTGAGCAGCGATCGAAATTTAGCGGTGCTGGTGTCCGCTTTGCGCATCAGGGTGAGCTTGTGGAGAATCAGGGGATGATCGATAACGTGGACGGCGGCCATGGAGAAATTGGTTAGAGAGAACCCTATCATCCTACGGGGGCCGATTCGATGTGGGTCAAGCCTCTGGTCCAGGCCGTTCAAGCAGGGGGATAGACCTCAGCCCCGTCCAGGCGGATGTCAGGACCAATCAGGTCCGAAAGCTTTTCGACGCCGTACAGCAGCATGGCGATCCGTTCTAGGCCCAGACCCCAGGCGATAGTCGAGACCCCTTCGCAGCCCAGGGGCTTGAGCATTTCGGGGCGAAACAGGCCGGAGTTGCCCACTTCCAAATAGCGTTGGCTGGGGGGGTGGTAGGCAAATACCTCCAGGGAGGGCTCCGTGTAAGGATTGTAGGTGGGCTTGAATTTGACATTCTCAAACCCCAGCCGCTCATAGAAATAGGTGAGGTAGCCCATCAGAGTACGGACGCTCAGCAATTCGCCGATGATCACCCCTTCGATCTGGTGGAATTCGGCCAGGTGGGTGCGATCGACGGTTTCGTTGCGAAACACCTTGTCAATGGAGAAATACTTGCCGGTTTTGCCCTGTAACTCATAGAGCTTGCGGGCGGTCGAGGAGGTGGTGTGGGCCCGCAGAATGGCGCGACTGGCCTCGGCTTCGGTCCAGGTGCCGCTGTAGTTGTCTTCATGGGCCTGCTTCACCTGGGCAATCAGCCCGGTGTCCTCCGGTAGGGGCAGCTGCTGGGGCTGGCTCAGATAGAAGGTGTCCTGCTCGTCCCGGGCGGGGTGATCTTGAGGGGTAAACAGCACGTCGAAGTTCCAGAAGGCTGGTTCGACGATGTAGCCGGACATCTCGTCAAAGCCCATGTTCAGGAAAATGTCGCGGATGCGCTGGATGCACTGGGTGAGAATGGTAGGCCGACCGTAGCCCACGTCGGGTACGTCGTCGTGGATGTTGTAGGGTTTGAGGTCTACCTGCCGCCACTGGCCGCTGAGGATCAGGTCACTGGTGAGGGTGGTGACGACGGGCTGAAGGTCTAGGGTTTTGAGGGCATCGAGCACGGTGATGCGATAATCCGCTTCGGCGGTTTGGGCAATCCAGCCCTGGGCTTCCAGCCAGTCGAGGGGAGGGGCATCGGCGGGCACCGGCTGGCCGTCGGCGATCGCCACCAGAGTCGCCTGTCGTGCTGGAAACGCTGCCAGCACCTCAGGCTTAATCACGTTAATGGTTTTGGTCTGATCCTGCGATCGCATCTCCACCGCTTGTTCTCGCCGCAGGGCCCCAAACCCCAAACTAAACCGTCGTCCCAGCAGGGTTTGCAGCACGTCCAGTTCGTTCACCCCTCGCTGAAGCTTTTCCGCCAGCAGTACCCCAGGAATCTCCCCCTGAAGAGCCGTCCCCTTTTCCGTCAGGCTCCAGGTAGGCTCGAGGATTTCCTGCCATTGCACATAGCCCTCCAGGGCTCCGCTGAGCAGAAACCCCTTGGCAAAGTTGAAGTCGAGACCGTGGGTGCGGCAGTGCGATCGCAAGCTGGTCACCTCCTGATCGCTCTGGAG
>PYEQ01000146.1 GCA_003017785.1 filamentous cyanobacterium CCP5
CCCCCCAGCAGCCCGTAGGGCAGCCAGGCTTTGAGCACCGTCATGGACGGGGGCGGCGATCGCAGCTCAGGATTCAGGCTGCCGCTCCAGGCATCGGGCCACTGGTCGGGTTCTGGAAACTGCCAGGGGGTGTGGGGCTGAAACCACCCCTGCCGGATGGCGACAATGACGACGATCAGCCCGACTAGCCCACCGATCATGGAGGGAAATTCTGGCCCCAGCAGCACCGCCGTCAGGCCATAGGGCAGCGTGAAAGCCAGCCCCGAAAACAGGGCAAAGGGCCAAAGCTGCAAACCTTCTCTAGCCGAGCGATCGCGGCCAAATAGCGCGGTCAGCATCACCACCAGCAACAACGGAATCAGGGTGCCGACGATGGCGTGAATCACGGCGGCACCGCTGCCGATGCGGGTCACATAGTCCAGCAGGCTGAGGTTCTGCTGGCTGAGCAAGCTTTCTACCGACTCAGAGCCCTCTAACCCGGTAGCGATGCCAAACAGCACCGGCGTGCCCACCGCCCCAAAGGTAGACGGGGTGCTTTGAATGATCAGGGCGGCCATCACGGCGGCTAAGGCCGGGAACCCCACCGCCACCAGCAGGGGTACGCAGATCACCGCCGGGGTGCCAAAGCCAGAAGCCCCCTCAATGAAGCTGCCAAATAGCCAGGCAATCACAATCACCTGCACTCGGCGGTCAGCGGACAGACCCAGCAGACTGCGGCGGATGACGCTGATCGCCCCGGATTCCTGCAGCACGTTCAGCAGCAAAATCGCCCCAAACACGATCAGCAGGATCTCTACGGCAATTACCACCCCCTGCACTACCGAAGCGGCAATGTGCAGAAAAGGCACCTGCCAGATCAGTGTAGCGATCGCCACCGTTACCACCAGGGCTCCCGGCATCGCCTGACTGGCAGGCCGTCGCGCCACCACCAGCAGCAAAAACACGCTCAGGATCGGTAGCAGAGCAAATAGGGAATAGAGGGCCAGATTCATCAGAACTGAATCTGCTCAATGACTTCCCGCAGGGTAGACGCAGAGTGGTGCAGCTGCTCCTGTTCCTTGTCGTTGAGATGAATATTCAGCACTCGGGTGACGCCCATGCGGTTGACCACCGCAGGCAGGCTGAGGCAGACGTCGTTGATGCCATAGAGGTGATCGATTAGCGAACTGACGGTTAGCACTCGGCTTTGATCGCGAATGATCGACTGGACGATCTGGGTTACCGCCAGCCCGATCGCGTAGCTGGTGTAGCCCTTACGCTGAATAATGGCGTAGGCAGCGTTGCGGGTCTGGCGAAACACCTCGTCAAACATCTGGTGTTCTTCCGGGGAGGTCTGGTCGGTCATCAGCTTGGTCCCAGCAATGTTGGCCTGACTCCAGAAGGGCACCTCACTGTCGCCGTGTTCCCCGATGATGTAAGCGTGAAGGCTGCGGGGATCGATCTGCAGCTGGCGGGCTAGCAAAAACCGAAACCGGCCAGTGTCCAGTACCGTGCCAGATCCCAGCACCCGCGATCGCGGCAGTCCGGAGAGCTTCCAGGCGGCATAGGTGAGCACGTCTACCGGATTCGCCACCATCAGGATGATCGCCTCCGGGCAGTGGGCCACCACCTCTGGGATCAGCTTTTTGAGAATATTCACGTTCTTATGGACCAGATCCAGTCGCGTTTCCCCCGGCTTTTGAGAAGCCCCCGCCGTAATGATCACGATGTCGGCTCCGGCTCCGTCGGCAAGGGTGCCCGCCGCGATCGCCGTAGGCTGAATGAAGGACAGCCCCTGTTCAAGATCCATGACTTCCCCCTCTAGCCGCTCCCGGTCCAGATCGACCATCACCAGCTCATCCAGCACGTTCTGAATGAGCAGAGAGTAAGCGCAGGCCAAGCCCACCTGGCCGGCCCCCACAATCACCCCTTTGAGGGGGCGCAGCGGATCGACGGGGAGATCGGGCAGGGGATTTTGCGTAAACAGCGTCTCAAACACAGCGGTAACCCAGAAAGCAGCAGCATCGTTTCGTCAAACCTGCTCCGTGCAGGCCAGCGACCAGAGAACCAGTCACCCAGATGCTACCGAATTTGATTCGGTTTCTGGGGCCAGAGCCCCTGGATAAGTTGAAAATATTCTGATCGTTTTGGCATTTCTCGGGCGGTTTCGAGTATGGGTTGTCGTGGATAATGCTTTGCTGAGGTGTCTGGTTTAAATCATCCTGGACCTCACTGAATCAGGTTTGAACTCCCTACAAAGGCAACTATGCTGAACAAAATTGAATCCCCCATTGAAGCGATCGACGCTCGTGAAATCTTGGATTCCCGTGGGCGTCCCACCATCGAGGCGGAAGTCTTGCTTGAGAGCGGTGCCTTTGGTCTGGCTCAGGTCCCCAGTGGGGCCTCCACCGGCAGCTTTGAGGCCCATGAGCTGCGGGACGACGATTCTAGCCGCTACGGTGGCAAGGGCGTCGCTAAAGCGGTGCGCAACGTCCAGGAAAAAATTCTGCCCGAGCTGATCGGTATGGACGCCCTCGATCAGATGTCCGTGGACATGGCCATGCTGGAGCGGGATGGCTCTGCCAATAAGCGCAATCTGGGTGCCAACGCGATTCTGGCGGTGTCCCTGGCCACGGCTAAGGCAGCGGCGAACGATCTGGGCCTGCCCCTCTACCGTTACCTGGGGGGACCCCTGGCCAACCTGCTGCCGGTGCCGATGATGAACGTGATTAACGGCGGCTCCCACGCCGACAACAGCCTGGACTTCCAGGAATACATGATCGTCCCGGTGGGGGCGGAAACTTTTAAAGAGGCCCTGCGCTGGGGGGCAGAGGTGTTTGCTTCCCTGAGCAATGTGCTCAAAAGCAAGGGCATGCTCACCGGGGTGGGCGACGAAGGCGGCTTTGCCCCTAACCTCAGCTCCAACAAGGAAGGGCTGGAGCTGCTGATGCAGGCCATCGATCAGGCGGGCTACAAGCCCGGGGATGAGATTGCGATCGCCATGGACGTGGCCGCCAGCGAATTTTATAAAGACGGCCAGTACACCTACGACGGCAAGCCCCAGAGCCCCAGCGACCTGATCACCTACCTCAGCGACCTGGTGAGCCAGTACCCGATTGTCTCCATCGAAGATGGTCTCCAGGAAGACGACTGGGACAGCTGGAAGACCCTCACCGATCAGCTCGGGGCCAGTACCCAGCTCGTCGGTGACGACCTGTTTGTCACCAACGTGGAGCGGCTGCAAAAGGGCATCAACCTGAGCACCGCCAACGCGATTTTGATTAAGGTCAACCAGATTGGCTCGCTGACCGAAACCCTCCAGACCATCGATCTGGCCACCCGCAACGGCTACCGCTCGGTGATCAGCCACCGGTCGGGGGAAACCGAGGATACCACCATTGCTGACCTGTCGGTGGCGACCCGAGCCGGACAGATCAAGACCGGCTCCCTCAGCCGCAGTGAGCGGGTGGCTAAGTATAACCGCCTGCTGCGAATCGAAGACGAACTCGGGGCACAGGCCGTCTACGCCGCCAAAATCGGACTGGGGCCAAAGCTGAAATAGCCCTGGGTGCATCCCCCAGAACGGGAGAGGGACTTTGAATTTCCCCCCTTCGCCCATTTTGGGCGAAGGGACTGGGGGATGTAGTTCACTTCCTGCAGGGTGGGGCAACTTGCATGACTGGGCTGTACCCATAGCCCTAGCCATTCCCAAGCGGGGGATCAAGCCTTTAAAGTTCCTCTCCGAGGCCTAGGAGAGGAATTTAGGATGCAGATGTGGAGCAGCTTCTCTTTGAGTGGATGCAGCGGTGACCTACACCTCAGCTAATCGCTATCAGGCGGACTATAGCTAGTCGTGGCGAGCTTCGCGATTGTGAATTTTTAATTCAGTGAGACTAACTCGTCCATCACCATTCAAATCAGCATCCATATCGGCGAGATGGGTCTGTTGAGCCGCTGCCAGAGGGGCTGTGATGCTGCCGACCATTAGAAAAGCCAGGCCAGAATATAGTAGGCGTTTCATACATATCCTCCTTTGAATTGAGGCTTTCATGCTCAATTCGGTTTTTAACTATCTGAACAATGGTTTCGATACCTGAGCTTGAACTGAAGCTGCGCTGATGGTTGGCTGATGATTGGATGAGGTTAAAATTAATCTTATTGAGAGGGTTTGCCCTTTCCCTTATCGGAGTTGAAGCTGGAGTTAGAGTTGGCGTCGAAGTATAATTAAAGAACCATCTTCATCGGTCTGATTTGACCGTTATTCGGCAGCAGATGTAAACGCTGTGTAAATACCTGGCTGCCGTTGGGGCGAACGCGATCGCTGAATTAACTCTCTTTATTCTGTTGGGATAAACGATTGAGGCGCTCCCTATTTATCCTGACAAGCTATTAGTTTGCTATGTACGCCATTACCCACTGCACCCTCTATACCGGCAGCCATGAACTGACTGACCACGCCCTGATGGTGAATGGAGGAGCGATCGCCGCCATTCTCCCCGAAGCCCAGCTCGACCCGGCCTTGCCGCGCCTCGATGCCCAGGGCTGGGCCGTGGCCCCAGGGTTCATTGACCTGCAGCTCAACGGCTGTGGCGGGGTGATGTTTAACGATGCGATCGCGGCAGATACCCTGGAGGTGATGCACCACACCAACCTCAAGAGCGGCACCACCAGCTACCTACCGACCCTGATTACCACCGGCGATAGGGACATGATCGCGGCCATGGAGTTGGTCAAGACCTACCGCCAGAGCCATCCCCACAGCGTCCTGGGCCTGCACCTGGAAGGGCCTTACCTGAATCCAGACCGCAGGGGCATCCACAACCCGGACTACATTCGGCCCGCCGACCCAGCTATGGTGGCGGCGATCGCGGCGGCGGGTCCAGAGGTGGTGCGGCTGCTGACCCTGGCCCCGGAGATGGTTGCCCCGGAACGAATTGGCCAGCTGGCAGAGGCCGGGATTTTGGTGTCGGCGGGCCATACGAATGCGACCTATGAAGAAGCGATCGCTGGATTTGCCGCCGGAGTCGCCATGGTCACCCACCTGTTTAACGCCATGTCTCCCTGGCAGGGGCGCAAGCCGGGAATGGTGGGGGCGGTGTTTAACCATAGGGCCTATGCCGGGATCATTGCCGATGGCCACCATGTTCACTTTGGCTCGGTGAATCTGGCGAAAAAGATCAAGCAGGACCGGCTAATTCTGGTCAGCGATGGGACGCCGCCGGTGGGTACCGCCCTGGAGTCCTTTGTGATTGGCGGCCAGGAGGTGTTTTACCGGGATGGCCAATGCGTCTCGGCGGACGGCACCCTGGGCGGCTCGGCCCTGACCCTGATGGAGGCCGTGGCCAACTGCCATCGCCAGGTGGGCATTCCCCTGGCAGAGGCTCTGCGCATGGCTGCTCTCTATCCGGCTCGGGCCATCCACGTGGATGATCACCTGGGGCTGCTTTCCCAGGGATATGTCGCCAACGTCACCATTTTTGACCCCGAAACCTACCAGGTTCAAGGGGTGATCGATCAAGGGCAGCTATGGGCCTTTAGCGATCGCCTGCAGCTCTCCCCCGCTCCCCAAAATGCTTAGCTGACTCAACGCAGCTTTAGTCTCTCCCCCCATTCTCAACCAGGCTACTCTCTACGCCATTTACGAGTCGAACTATTACGACCTGGCCTGGAGCTTCGTCACATTTAAGCCGTTTGAATATGCCTGCAAGGTATCCCTGGGGCTGGCGGCTTTCCAGGGAGCCATGGTCGTGAGGGAATGGGCGCGGACAGTGGCCCACGGCGATCGCTGAGATTCGCCAGGGTGGGGCAGAAGTCTACGGTGGGGCTAGGGAAGTGCCCGTGCCAGGGAACCTATTCCCAAATTCTCTGCAGATTCAGCTGAAAGCCTGGTAGCACAGGGTCGGCGGATAGGCCTAAAGGCGCAGCCAATGTCTCCGTAGGCTGTCCTGAACGATACACGATCGCTTGACGCTGTTTGCGATCGATGAGCCAGCCTAGACGGCAGCCGTTTTCTAGATAGGCCTGCATCTTTTGCTGGAGCGGTGCCAGCGAGTCAGAGGGCGATCGCAGTTCTACAACAAAGTCGGGACAGAGGGGGACAAAGCGCTCCCGCTGGTCGGGGGTCAGGGCTTCCCAGCGGGACTTTTTGACCCAGGCGGCGTCAGGGGAGCGATCGCTGCCGTCGGGCAGGGTGAAGCCGGTGGAGGAGTCAAAGGCTTCGCCCAGGCCGGTTGATTCATTCCACAGCCAGAGCTGACTACTGATGGATAAATTGCGTTTGCCGGTTTCGCCGCTGGTTGGGGGCATGACAACTAAGTCTCCCTGGGCAGTGCGCTCTAGCTTGAGGTCGGGGTTTGCCTGGCAGAGCTGGTAGAACTGCTGGCGCGAGAGGTGAATGATTGGCTCCAGGGTGAGGGTGAGGGCAGTCATAGCCTGGATACTCCGTGGGGATTGATACTTAGTGTAGGCCGTATGTTTCATGCTAGGTGTATAGACGCCTAACCACGCTCTACCAGGCATTGGGCCTAAAGGCGGCATCGTTGGCGATCGCGACTGTGTCCCCGGTTTGGCGAATCACGAAAAGCCCTTGCCGGTAAGCATAGAGGTCGCAGCCCGCGTCGATTTCGATACCGGCTACGGCCCCGTAGATCTGGTAGTCGGCGTAGTGGGGAAAAGCCAGTCGAAAGCGGCCTAGCTTTTCGAGAAAGTCGTCGATGTCAGGCTGGGAAAGGCGAGATTTGACTTCAATCGCCACTGCCACGTCGCCATCGACGGCAAAGATGTCGATTTCCATCTGCGCTCCCGGACGCTTTGAGGTCATGCGGCGAGCGGTTTCCTGGCCTTCGATGCCCCGCTCTTGAAATAACCTCACCACGGCGGGTTCTACCAGGTTCTCCACAAACTGTCCCCAGCGGGTGGTCAGCCCGGCGACTTCCCGGCTGGTGTTGGCTGCGATCCGCTCAAGGCGTTCTAGTCGGCGGTCAGCTTCGGCAGCACGGCGGTCGGCTTCGGCCTGGGAGACTCGGAATAAATCGTAGATGTCTTCGAGTTTGACGGGGTCAGCCATTGGCTGGGAGAAAGCGCGGTAGTTCTAGTCTAGCTGGAGGCGAATTCGGCATAGTGATGTATTCATAGATATAGATAGAGCACTGGAAATCATGGTGAATATCACGGCACCGACGACTGCACCCCGGCCTACCGGGGAGAAGCGGGTGACACTGCACGGCCTTGACTGGCAGGGATATCAACAGATGCTCCATGCCCTGCCTCAGACTCGGGCAGCCAGGCTGACCTACGATCGCGGCTCTCTAGAAATAACTATGCCTCTGGAAGATCACGAGTTTTACACCCGCTTGATTGAGCTTTTCATCCGGATTCTGGTGGTAGAGATGGGGCTGAAGCTAAAGACGATGGGCTCAACCACCCTCGATCGCCAGGATCTAGACCGGGGGTCTGAACCGGACTGCGCCCACTACATTCAAAATCAGCCGCTGGTGGCTGGGCGTAAGGTTGATTTAGCGATCGATCCGCCACCGGATCTGGTGGTGGAGGTAGATATTACCCACAGCGATATTGACAAGCTCCGCCTCTACGCGGCACTGGGAGTGCCGGAGTTTTGGCGGTTTAACGGGCGGGAATGGCGCATCTATCAGCTTCAGGGCGAGGATTACGCTGAAGTTGACCATAGCCCGACGTTTACCTGGGTGGAGAAGGACAATCTATATCGGTTTTTGTCGCAGGCTCAGCAGGATGAGGTGGCGGCTGAGGTGGCGTTTCGAGACTATGTGCGTAACCGGAGCCGTCAATAGACTTGTTGCGAAATAAGCAACGAAATCCTTGAGACCCTCTTCAGAGAGCATTTTATCGATCACCGTTCAAATTTCCCGGAAGCCCAGTCTTCGTCAGCATTCCAGCAATTGCCACAACTCAGTCGAAAATTTCGTTTATTTTACGCTGCCACTCGTCTTCAAAGATGACCTTGAACTCAATTCGAGAACCAAAAAATTCTTGCTGCAATTCATTCCACTTTCGCTTTTGGCCGAGTTGGTTACAAATTTCAAAAATACTTTGTTTGTATTGAGTATCTTCGTTCTTTAAGTGAACACCTTTGCTTTCCACTACATAGACCGTTGCACAGTCATCGGGATTTTCTAAATCGACTTCTGGCACAACAAAATCTGGATAAATTTTGCCTCTCTTCCAGCCTTGTACGTAATAATCTTTGCGGGAAACATTTCTGTACCAAAAGAGCAGTTTTTCTTGCCCATCGAGATAAATCGCGATCGACTTTTCCATGTCGTTAAAATCTTCTTCGGGTACCCAATCAAATAAGCTGCGCTGAATCGGCTCGTTGTTATCTGTTGTCAGTCTTGGAGCACTCTTACGCACACTCATGCGAGTTGGAATGTCAGAGTCACGATCAACGACCAAGAAAAAGCACAGTTGCTCGGATTCAATGAGTTCTCGAAACACGCCTTCAGCGAGACGATCGCATTCTTTACTCAAATGCTTACGCAGCTCCTCAATGATGTAAACCATGTTGGCTGCAATCACTGCTTCTGTATTTTCTGGAATAGTAGACAAGGCAGAAAAAACTTCTTCGGCGATTTGATAAGCAATCCAGGGGTTTGGGACAATATCAAGAATTTGGCGCGTGACATAAACCAAATCAACTTCGAGGCTGGCTTTCTCTATCTGGCTGTCTTTTTTCTCAACAACCTCTGTAATGTATTGGCTCAAGCCGATCGCGGATGTTTCATCTTTACTCTCAGCTTTTGAAAAAGACAGGCTTTTTATCTCTTCAAGTTGAATTAAGCCCCAGTTAATGCGGCTGAGGATATCCATTTCGTAGCTGAGTTCCCGCCATCGATCCTTTCGCTGAATGACGAATCTGGGTAGATAGAGCTTGCCTTCGAACTTTTTGAACTGTTCCCGATAACCCACTTCTACTTTTTCATCATCTACAAAATCTTGAACAACTTTGCCCACCAAATCACCTAGCCCCTCGTTGGCGAGTCCTTGACGGATGCCTTCGATTAGACCCTTTGCTTTGGGGCGGAAGCAAAAGACGTAGCACTCATCAAGGGCTGAAACGTCGGTTTTGCGGGCATAGGGCTGGCGCAAGATGCGACCAATTAACTGGGTGATTGCGGTCCTGGAATTGGGATTGGTTAGAATGGTCAAAACATAAGCAAAGGAACAATCCCAGCCTTCTTGAAGGGCTTGCTTAGTGATGAGAGCTGATTTCTAAAGAGAATCTAAAGAGGTGCCATGCGAGACCATGGTGGTTTTTATCGTGAATCTGTTGCACTC
>PYEQ01000147.1 GCA_003017785.1 filamentous cyanobacterium CCP5
TCCATCAAAATCAAAAAGCCGTTGATGAAATCCTGAATCAGACTTTGAGAAGCCAGAGAAAAGGCCAGGCCCACCAGTCCGGCCCCGGTCAGTAGCGGACCTACCTGCACCCCCAGCAGCGCCAGGCCAGTAATCAGGGCGATAATCAGCAGCAAGAAGCCTGCCACGCTTTTGCTCACCTGGGAGAACGTGGAGAATCTCAGCCCTAGGCGCTGGGAAGCTTCTCCGGCGATCGCTGAACTGTCTTGAATGGCCAAAAACAGACGATCAATCAGACGATTGCTCAGGCGCAGTAGCCAGTAGGTGGCAATGATCACTACCCCGACTCGAACCGGTAGCCGCAGGGCATCCAACAAGGGGGGTTGAAGCGATCGCGATTCTGGAAACAGCCCCAGAATGAAGTAAACTGCGCCGAACCAGATCCCAAACTGAGCCAGTCGCAGCAGGGTGCGCTGAAAGTCTATCCAGCCCTTGCTTTCCCGCGCCTGACACTGATCCCTCAAAGCCGTTGCGATTTCGGCGTCGGTGAAACGGTTCGAGGGAGCATTGGCCACCACCTCCGCCATTGCCTGCTTACGCCGGTTTAAGCGCCTCATGCCATAGCGACAGACCAAATGCAGGACAGCCGCCCCCAGAATTAGCAAAGCCCCCGTACGCAACTGTCGCCAGTAAAAACTGGGCTGATTTTCCGTCGCATAGCGATCGAGGGCATCCTGGACGATCCGCTCTAGCTGGTTTGCCCGCACTTCCAGGCTGTTGTGGCTCTGGGATTCCGCATCGAGGGTAGTGACCGTCAGTAAAAATTTGCCGTTGACGTAGAGCAGTGGCTGGCTGCCTTCGGCATCCGTTGCCCAGTAAACGTCGAGCTTGTCGGGGCTAGCGGCCACCTGCCGAGCAATCCGCTGCAGCCGTTGCTCAATCTCATTCGCCCGCTGTTGGGCCGTCAGATTCGAGCCGTCTGCGCCGTCAGAGTTGGCGGGAGCCGCTACCTTAAATAGTTCCTGACCGTTGAGAGTAATGCTAGCGGTGGCAATTTCGGGCTTTTCGGTTTCAATCAGCTCTTGTAGCCCCTGCGGGGTTAGCTGCTCAATCGTCTGCATCAGAGGCAGTTCCGGTGACTGAGCTAGCCCCGGAGCCAGCGGCATCAGCGCCAGAAAGCAGCTCAGTAGGCCAATCACAAGGCGCTGCCAGTACTTAGTGGGGAAGCCGAGCGATCGGCGGCGGCAGGGGGAAGTCCAGTTAGTCGCCATCGATATTCTCCTGCTATCAGGGCTAGGTGACCATGTTAAGTAATCATAAGTTCCCGGCCAGTTTAGCGACCTCAACCAGAAATGACAGTTTTATCCATCACCCTTTGTCCGGGCTTTACGGGGGGTTTTAGAATAGTCCACGGCATCTTAGCGAGGATACACAGGCTTGACACCCGTCCCAAGCAGGAGACATGGGCAGCAATCTCTCTGGATGCTGCGCTGTCTAGAACTAGCGTCTCAGGCGGCCCGCACTGCCCCCAACCCCAAGGTAGGGTCGGTGGCGGTAAAAGGCGATACGGTGGTTGGGGAAGGATTTCATCCAGGGGCCGGGCAGCCCCACGCTGAGGTGTTTGCCCTGCGCCAGGCAGGAGAACAGGCCAAAGGCGCGACCCTCTACGTCAATCTGGAACCCTGCAACCACTACGGACGTACCCCCCCATGCACCGAGGCAATTATCCAGGCCGGGGTAGCCAGGGTAGTCATCGGCATGATCGACCCCGACCCGCGGGTATCCGGTGGTGGAATAGAACGTCTAAGGCAGGCAGGAATTGAGGTGATCGAAGGGGTTGAAACCGCCGCCTGCCAGCGGCTGAATGAAGCCTTTGTCTATCGAGTGCTGCACCAGCGTCCCTTCGGCATTCTCAAATACGCCATGACCCTGGATGGCAAGATCGCTGCCGCTAGCGGCCATAGCGCCTGGGTGAGCAGCCCTGAGTCTAGGCGACGGGTGCATTTGCTGCGGGGGCAGTGTGACGCGGTGATTGTGGGCGGTAACACCGTCCGTCGGGACAACCCACTGCTAACCGCCCACGGCGTCGGCAAAGCCGATCCCCTGCGGGTGGTCATGAGTCGCAAACTGGATCTGCCCAAAGAGGCTCAGCTCTGGCAAATCGATGTTGTCCCAACAGTGGTTTTCACCGGCCCAGAATCTGATCCTGAGAAACGGGAATGGCTCAGCCAGCGGGTAGAGGTGGTGGCCTTAGAAGATCTCTCCCCTGATATGGTGATGGCGAACCTTTACGATCGCGGCTGCTCCACCGTGCTGTGGGAATGCGGTGGGGTGTTAGCGGCTGAGGCGATCGCCCAGCAGCGTGTTCAAAAAATTCTGGCCTTCATCGCCCCCAAACTCATTGGTGGCGACGGGCTATCTCCCATCGGCAGTCTGGGGCGCGATCGGATGGATCAGGCCTTGCCCGTGAAGCAAGTTCGCTGGTTGGAGGTCGAACCAGACAATCCCAATAGTGATCTGTTAATTGAGGGATACATATAGAACATCTCCGTCTATGAAAGACAAAAGATTCCAGCAGAACATGTGCTAGCACTCTCCAACGATTCATCAACGTAGCATCTAAGTCCGCTTGGCAAAATCAATAAGCTTATGTGTGGCAACACCGCTAATCACTACTTTGGTTTGCCAACTGCGGCCGTGTGGCTCGTTAGGGCTGGGTTTTCATTACATGGCCTAGGAGCGCCTACGCAGAACAGTATTTTGCGTAGGCAGTCGTTAAAGATTATTTTTCTGGGCTGCAAGCTGATGGGTGAAGTAACTATTGCTACGAGCCAGATATTCTCTTGTTGTGCTCCGAGCGCTCTAGAAACACTGTTATATCATAGGGAGATAATAATATAGGGAAACTGTCCGACGTCGAGTGGATCATCACTATAGTGACTTCCACTTATGTATAGGTTGATATTTCACAAGTTGTATTGTTCTCTTAGCATATACAGTTATGGCCGCTCAGGTGTTCATCTCCTATGCCCCCGAAGATGAAATCTATCGCAATGAATTAGTCAAACATCTCAAGCTGCTACAAACTAGTGGAGTGATATCGATCTGGCATGACCGTAAGATTTTGCCGGGGTCTGTTCGCGATACCGAAATCGATACCTATCTCAACAGCGCAGATTTGATTTTGCTGTTGGTGAGCGTAGATTTCATCAATTCTGACTATTGCTGGCAAACGGAAGTAAAGCGAGCTGTTGAGCGCCATACCGCAGGTGAAGCTATTGTTGTACCGGTAATTGTGCGCACAGTGGATTGGCAAGCAGCACCCTTTGGGCAGCTCAAGCCATTACCAGAAGGTGGGAAACCAGTCAGAACTTGGCCCTCCACAGATGTTGCGATGGACAATGTTGTGCGAGGGATTAGGCAGCTGATTGAAGCCCATCAGCGAGCGATCGCAGAAAGAACATTTTATGAGCAGCTGACCCTATTTCTAAGTGATGGTCACTTGTCTTCTGAAGAACGAGAAGTCCTTATTCAGCAAGCGCAGGAGTTTGGCTTAACCGTCCAGCAAGCGGAAACTTTAATTGCCAAAGAAGAATCTCAGAAGCAAGCTTATATCAACCGTCTTGAAGAGTATCGAAATAACTTCCTAAAATTTTCTCGTAAGCAATACCCCAAGTCCTTGACCCCCAAGCAAGAAGAGATCCTGAAGAGTCAGCAGACCCGTTGGCAACTATCTTCGCAGGATGTTGAAAGCGTTAGGAGTCAGGTAATTCATCTGCTAAAGTCAGAGCCCGCAGAGCCACCGGATGGACCACCTCTACCTCCATCTCCACCTCCGAAACCTTGGTGGCATAAGAAGACTGTGATAGCGTCAACTGCTCTAGGTGCCATCGGAATTCTTTCGCTGGGAAGTTTTTGGTGGAGGCAACCAAGTCTCTCTCAAGCAGAAGTGTGTCCTCCTCAGTTTGAGGATGGTCTAAGCAGTGGTGAAGAAACGGTTTTTTCGCGAAATGGTGCTATCCAGGCCGATCTTGACGAACTCATGCCCGTCTTTAATGCCTTCAAAGCCTGCAATGACTATGCAACTGCTATTAGCCACCTCAATAATTTGTTTGCTGACGGGGATAGCGCCTATAGCAAAGATCCAGAACTAAAAATTTATCTCAACAACGCCCTCGCTCGACAGGCAGCGCTTAAGTATGAAGATCGAGATCCTTATGTTTTAGCTGTAGCCATACCGGCTAGTAATGAGAACTCTGCTAATGTTGCTCAAGAAATTTTGCGGGGCGTTGCTGATGCCCAGGAAAAGTTTAATCTTCAACAGGGTAATGCTCAGGGCAGGTTATTAGAGATTGTAATTGCAGACGATCAGGATAATCCTGTCATAGCAGAAAATAGAGCTACCCAACTGGCCAGTGACGGTAGAGTATTGGGTGTCATTGGGCACAGATCGTCTAAAGTGACTGCAGCTGCAATTGACAAATATGAAGCAGCTAATATTCCGGTCATTTCATCCACTAGCACTAGTACTCCTCTGAGACAGCACGAGAACTTTTTCAGGACTGTTCCTTCAGATGAAGATATGAGTAGGAAGCTAGTGGCATGTCTGGAAGATGCGAACGTAGGAAATATTCTGCTTTACTATGATTCTAACGATACGTATAGTAATTCCTGGCAAGAATCAATTGTTCAGCTTCTGCCCAACAGCGTAAAAACTGTTAACTTTCATACGGATAATATCAGCGCTAGCCTCGAAAGTCACAGCCGAGATCGTGGTTATGATTTGGCAGTTATTGTCCCTAGTCGCCAATACTACAGCGATGCTCTTCTAATTATTGAGCAAAACTCGCTTCGTAATAATAATGAGCGATTGCCTTTAGTAGGTACAGACATTCTCTATGAAGAAAAGTTCCTAAAAGACGCCCAGCAATCTGCTAAGGGCATGGTTCTTGTAGTGCCCTGGTTTCTCAATGAGTCATCCGACTACGGTCGTAATGCAAGTGAGGAATGGTCTGGAGATGGAAGTACAATTAGTTGGAGGCATGCAACATCCTATGAAGCGGCCACTGCCTTTGTTAAGACTCTACAAACAATTCAGACCAAGTCTCCTCAACAAGCACGTAGTGACTTGCTAACCAATCTTCGGCAGGTTGACTTGGGTCCTAAAGACGCTGCTGGCATTCCTCTGAAGTTCGATGGGCAGGGAGAAAGGCTTGGTTATCGCGCCATTCCTCAGGGTAATGAGAGCCTAGAGGAATACACCCGAGAACCCATTGCCTTTTTCGTCGAAGTTACATCTAAGGAAGGAGACTCAGCCAACACTCCTGAGGACATTCTTATAGGCGTTGAAAGCGCAGATGCTCAATGGAAATTCTCAGAGTCAACAACATGTGTTGGATCGGCAGAGTAGCACCAACTTCTACAGAATCAAGAATTTCGCCTTTTAGTATGTAGGACGTTCTTCAGTTGTTAAACCTGGTTAATTGATTAGCTGTAAATCAGAAAACCTCTTCTCCCAAACTTAGAAGAAGAGGTGGAAATCAAAAGGCTCAGTCCCCTCGAGTTAAGTTGTTGCTACTGCTGCAGAGGAGGTGCTTTTAGCACTGGCAGTGCAGCTAAAGGCACCGTGGGCGATTCCACAGACCCGTTGGCAAACACCTGATCCCGCAGACTGGCGTTGAGCTGCTGGGTGGTGGAGTTATACACCTGGGTGATTAGCTTCGGATACAGGCCAAACCCGATAATCGGCACCAGCAGGCAGGCAATGATGAATACCTCGCGAGGTTCTGCATCGATCAGCACCTCGTGCTCTACCAGATCCTTATTCTCAGGACCGTAGAAGATTTCCCGCAGCATCGAGAGCAGGTAGATGGGGGTCAAAATCACGCCCACTGCCATCAGGGATATGGCAATTAGCTTAAAGGTAAAGCTGTAGGCATCACTGGTGGCAAAGCCAACAAACACTAGCAGTTCCGCCACGAAGCCACTCATGCCCGGCAGCGCCAAAGACGCCAGAGAGCAGGTGGTGAACATGGCGAAAATCTTCGGCATGCGCTTGCCGATGCCTCCCATCTCCTTGAGAATCAGGGTATGGGTGCGATCGTAGGTAGCCCCCACCAGGAAGAACAAACTGGCCCCAATCAGCCCGTGGGAAACCATCTGCAGCACCGCTCCACTCAGAGCCAGATCCGAGAAAGAGGCTATCCCAATCAGCACAAAACCCATGTGGGAAATCGAAGAATAGGCAATTTTTCGTTTCAAATTGGGCTGGGCGAAAGAGGTCAAGGCCGCATAGACGATGTTGACGATGCCTAAAATCACCAAAACCGGTGCGAAATAGGCATGGGCATCGGGCAGCATGCCAAAATTCATCCGAATCAGGGCGTAGCCTCCCATCTTCAGGAGAATACCCGCCAACAACATGTGGACAGGAGCTGTCGCCTCCCCGTGGGCATCCGGGAGCCAGGTATGCAGCGGGATAATCGGCAGCTTTACCGCATAGGCCACTAAAAATCCGCCATAGAGCAGCAGCTGGAAATTCAGCGGATAGTCCTTGGCGGCCAGGGTGCTCATGTCAAAACTGATGGTGTCCCCATAGAAGGCCATCGCCAAGGCAGCCACCAGGATAAACAGCGATCCACCGGCGGTGTAAAGGATGAACTTTGTGGCCGCATACAGACGCTTCTTGCCGCCCCAGATGGACAGCAGCAGGTACACCGGGATCAGCTCTAGCTCCCACATAAAGAAGAACAAGAGCATGTCCTGCACCGCAAACACCCCCAGCTGGCCGCTGTACATCGCCAGCATTAGGAAGTAGAAGAGCCGCGGCTTGAGGGTGACTGGCCAGGCAGCCAGAATGGCCAGGGTGGTAATGAAGCCGGTGAGCAAAATCAGCGGCATTGCCAGGCCATCAGCCCCTACCGACCACTTGAGGTCTAGCTGGGGCACCCAGGAATAGCTTTCGACCAGCTGGAGCTGAGATTGACTGAAGTCATAGTTGAGATAAAAGGCAGCTACCAGCACCACAAAGTCGATTAGGCCCACGGTCAGGGCATACCAGCGGACGGTGCGCCCGTCTTTGTCAGGCAAAAACGGAATGGCTAGGGAGGCAGTAATCGGGAATAGGATGGCCGCTGTCAGCCAGGGAAAATTCGCAAGATCCATAGTGTTGTTATCTTGGCGGCGTACTTTATGGTTTTGGCATCAATCAGCACGAAATAAAAATCGCCTGGTGAGTCGCTAACTAGGTGATGCCGGATATGAGCACTAGCCCCAGCACGGCCCCAAAAACGATCAGGGCATAGAACTGAGCTCGACCGTTTTCCAGATACTTGAGGCCCTCTCCGGTAATCAGAGTGACAAAGCCAGCCAGGTTGACAATGCCATCTACGATTCGGATGTCGACTTCGAGTACCTGCTTGGCCAGCTTGCGGCTCCCTTGGACAAAAACAACCTCATAGATGTCGTCGATGTACCAGCGGTTGAGGGAGAGCTTGTAAAGGGGCTGGATCTGCTTGGCGATCGCACTGGGATCAACGGCCTTAGTGCGATACATCATCACCGCCAGGGTGATACCGATCAGGCCAATGCCGACGGAACTCCCGGCCATGATTACAAATTCGCTCCAGTCGAAAGCGGCGAGTCCCTCACTCAGAGAAACCACCTCTTCAACAGACTCACCGGGGGCATGGATGAAGGCCTCAAAGTAGTTTGCAAAGGGCATACCCACCAGTCCAATCAGAGCCGAGGGAATGGCCAAAGCTACCAGCGGAAAGGTCATCGAGACCGGGGATTCATGGGGTTCATGGGCATGGTGGTGGTCATCACCGTGCTCGTCAGCTTCCAGGGTCAATTCCTGGGGATTCATCGCCCCAGGGCCTAAGGACATGCCCATCCGCTGGAGCTGTTCTCGCTTCAGCATTTGCTTGATGCCCTCGTCATTCCCCCGGAAGCTGCCCTCGAAGGTGGAGAAATACATCCGGAACATATAGAAGGCAGTGATGCCAGCCGTGAGCCAGCCAATTCCCCAGAGGACCGGGCTGGCTTCGAAGGTCAGGCCCAGAATTTCATCCTTAGACCAAAACCCAGCAAAGGGCGGAATCCCGCAGATGGCCAGGGTGCCAACCAGAAAGGTAATCGCGGTAAAGGGCATGTACTTGCGCAGACCGCCCATTAGCCGCATGTCCTGGGCCAGGGCTGGATCATGCCCGACAACGGCTTCCATGCCGTGAATTACAGAGCCCGATCCCAAAAACAGCATGGCTTTGAAATAGGCGTGGGTCATCAGGTGGAACAGTCCGGCACTGTAGGCGCCGACGCCCATGGCCATCACCATGTAGCCCAGCTGGGACATGGTGGAGAAGGCGAGCCCCTTCTTAATGTCGTTCTGGGTAATGGCGATCGTCGCTCCCATGAAAGCGGTAAACGCTCCCACCCAGGCTACGGTAGTCATCGCCACGGGGATGTTCTCGAACACGGGATACATCCGAGCGACCAGGAAAACCCCAGCCGCGACCATGGTAGCCGCGTGAATCAGAGCCGAAATCGGAGTCGGGCCCTCCATGGCATCGGGTAGCCACACGTGGAGAGGGAACTGGGCCGACTTGGCCATGGGGCCTAAGAACACCAAAATCGCTATGACGGCAGCCAGGGTACCGCTGACGCTACCGATGTTGACGAGCTCAGTGAGCCGCTCTCCCATCACCTCGAACTCAAAGCTGCCGGTCGCCCAAAACAGAGCCAGGATGCCTAGGAGTAACCCAAAGTCACCTACGCGGTTGGTTACAAAGGCTTTCTGGCAGGCATCGGCGGCGGGTTTGCGGCTGTACCAAAAGCCAATTAGCAGGTAGGAGCACATCCCCACCAGCTCCCAAAACACGTAAACCTGAAGCAGGTTAGGGCTAACCACCAGCCCCAGCATGGAGGAGCTAAACAGGCTTAGATAGGCATAGAAGCGCACATAGCCCAGATCGTGAGCCATGTAGCCATCGGTGTAGATCATCACCAAAAAGGCAACGGTCGTGACCACCACCAGCATTAGGGCGCACAGATGGTCAATGGTGTAGCCCATGGTGATCCGGAAATCTCCGGCCGAGGCCCACTCAATCAGGCGGGTGTATTCTCCATGGCCTTGAATTTGGCTCCACAGCAGGGCAAAAGACAGCACCATGGCCGTCCCAGTTAGGGAGACAATGAAGGCGGATGCGGGCTGTCTGAGCTTACTGGTCGCATCACTATATGAGATGAGTCCGACGCCAACCACGGCCGCCCCCAGTAGGGGTAGCACCGGGATAAGCCAGGCGTATTGA
>PYEQ01000148.1 GCA_003017785.1 filamentous cyanobacterium CCP5
ACATCGACCCCATCCACCACGGCCTGCTGTTCGAGCGATTCCTTAACCCCGAGCGCAAGTCGATGCCGGATATTGACACCGACTTCTGCATTGACCGTCGGGAGGAGGTGATTCAGTACGTTACCCGCCGCTACGGCGAGGAGCGGGTAGCCCAAATCATTACCTTCAACCGTATGACCTCCAAGGCGGTGCTCAAGGATGTGGCCCGCGTGCTGGATATCCCCTACGCCGAGTCGGACCGGATGGCGAAGCTGATCCCCGTGGCTCGGGGCAAGCCCACCAAGCTCAAGGTGATGATCTCCGACGACACCCCCGCCCCCGAGTTCAAAGAAAAATATGAGAACGATCCCCAGACCCAGCGGTGGATCGATATGGCCCTGCGCATTGAGGGCACCAACAAAACCTTTGGCATGCACGCCGCCGGAGTAGTGATCTCCAAAGACCCCCTGGATGAAATCGTGCCGCTGCAGCGCAACAACGACGGCCAGGTGATCACCCAGTACTACATGGAGGATGTGGAAGCCCTGGGCCTGCTAAAGATGGACTTCTTGGGGCTGAAGAACCTGACCATGATCCAAAAGGCGGTGGAGCTGGTGCTGGCGGACAAGGGAGACGCCATCGACCTGGATCACCTGCCCATGGACGACCCGGCCACCTTCAAACTGCTGGAGAAGGGGGATCTGGGGGGGATCTTCCAGCTGGAGTCCTCGGGGATGCGCCAAATCGTCAAAGACCTGAAGCCCTCCGGTCTGGAAGACATTTCTTCGGTGCTGGCCCTGTATCGACCAGGGCCGCTGGATGCCGGTCTGATTCCTAAATTTATCAACCGCAAACACGGGCGGGAAAAAATCGACTACGCCCACGAAATCCTCCAGCCGATCCTGAAGGAAACCTACGGAATCATGGTCTACCAGGAACAGATCATGAAAATCGCCCAGGACATGGCGGGCTATTCCCTGGGCCAGGCCGACCTGCTCAGGCGAGCGATGGGCAAGAAAAAAGTCTCCGAGATGGAGAAGCACAAGGGCCAGTTTGTCGAGGGCTCGGTGGCCAAGGGGGTGCCCAAAAAGACCGTCGAAGACCTCTGGGATCAGATGGTCAAGTTCGCCGAATACTGCTTTAACAAGTCCCACTCCACTGCCTATGGATTTGTTACCTTCCAGACTGCCTACCTGAAGGCTCACTACCCCGTCGAATACATGGCGGCGTTGCTGACGGCCAACAGCGGCGACCAGGACAAGGTGCAGATTTACATCGCCAACTGCATCACCATGGGTATCGAGGTGCTGCCGCCGGATGTGAATAAGTCGCGGGTGGACTTCACTCCGGAAGGCACCAGCATTCTGTTTGGCCTGTCGGCGGTGCGTAACGTGGGCCTGGGGGCGATCGAGTGCATTTTGGCCAACCGGGACGAGGACGGGGCGTTTAGCTCGTTGCCGGAGCTGTGCGATCGCATCGACCTGCATAGCGTCAACCGGAGAGCCCTGGAAGCCCTGATTCTCTCCGGAGCCCTGGATGCCTTCAACCCCAACCGCAACCAGCTCATGCAGGATCTGCCCCTGGTGGTGGACTGGGCCCAGGGGCGGGCCCGCGATCGCGAGGTGGGCCAGGGCAACCTGTTCGACATGCTGGGCGGCGGCGAAGCTGACGCTCCCGCCTCGGGGGGCTACGAAACCGCCCCCACCGCTGGGCTGGTGCCGGACTTTGACCCCCAGGAAAAGCTCCGCCAGGAAAAGGAAATTCTGGGCTTCTATATTTCTGACCACCCGCTGAAGTCGGTGCAGCGATCGGCGCGGGTGCTGGCCCCGATTAACTTAGGAGAGCTGGACGAGCAGCCGGACAATACCACCGTCAGCGCCATCGCCATGCTGGCCAGCGTCAAGCCGGTGATTACCAAAAAGGGCGATCGCATGGCGATCGTTCAGCTGGAAGACCTGACGGGCCAGTGTGAAGGGGTGGTGTTTCCCCGCTCCTTTGAGCGCATTGGCCAGCACATCGAAGCCGATGCCCGGCTGATGATCTGGGGTAAGGTGGATCGCCGGGACGATCGGGTGCAGTTTATCGTCGATGACGCTGAACCGATCGAGGCAGTGCGGATGGTAATGGTGGAGCTAGAACCCCGACTGGCCGGGGACATCGAGCAGCAGCACCGCCTGCGCAATGTCATCCGCAGCAGCCAGGGGGACGATCCTAAGCTGGCGCGGGTGCCGGTGATTGCCGTGATTGGGGCCAGCCATGAGCGGCAGCTGGTACGCCTGGGAGCCCAGTTTCGGGTTAAAGATCCGGAGCTGACGGTGAGTGCCCTGGAGCGGGCCAACTTTAAAGCTCGGGCAACGCCCCTGGTCCATGCTTAGGCGCTGAGATAAAGCTTTTAAGAAAGGTTCCCAAGCCGATCAGAAACTTCATTGATTAGCCAAGTAAATCTACGGACAGGGATTGAAACCCCAGTACAGGGGAGCAGATAGGTGGAGAGAAAGAAAGTCATGCGCCCCCATACTGCTGCCCTATACTCCATTGCCCTGTTTGCCCTACTGCGTCCGGGGGAACAGCCGGTGCCTGAGGCATTTGAGCCCCAGGAGCCGGAGGCTGATGCCGACGTGGAAGCTACTAAGCAGGCCCGCCAGACCCCCCAGCCCTCCGCGAAATCCTCCCATCCGGACGGGTTTATGTATGAGTTTCTACATTCAGAAGAACTGGCAGCGACGCCTTTGCTGAGCCAGCGGCCAGACCAGGCAAAAATTCCTGGAGCGATCGCATCTGCCGACTATCGGCTCTAAAGCTGCGCGTTCAACCATCACAGCCAGGGAGGTCATTCTTCTCGGTAGTTATTCGTGAGCTATTCAGGTATCTGCCGATAGAGGCTGACAATCACCATGTAAACTGCATAGGCCATAAACCCGAAGGCGATCGCGCTGAGCCAGAGCCAGCCGTGGGGTTGATCATCCAGCCG
Organism: filamentous cyanobacterium CCP5; assembly: GCA_003017785.1. Lineage (GTDB taxonomy): Bacteria > Cyanobacteriota > Cyanobacteriia > Phormidesmidales > Phormidesmidaceae > CCP5. Next base: position 2,951 of record PYEQ01000148.1, read on the forward strand.
TTCTAACACCTCTCCCAGCTGAGCTACGGAATCCTGGTCGAGTAGAAAAGCCGCCTTGATGATGTAGCCGGAAATCAGCACGAACCCGACGCCGCGGGCGGTGAAGCCAATTTGACCGATCACGTGGGCAGGATCTCGATACCGTCGGGGTAAATATCGCAGACAGGGCAGATAGCCACCGGCTAACCCACCGTAGATGTACCCTAAGCCGACTCCCAACACCAGTAGCCCGCCAAATAGCAGCAGCCAAATTCCAGGTTGGTGTTCAAGCAGCGTAGCGGCAACATCCTCCAAGGTATCTTTCTCTTCGGGGATAAAGCCGAGGGCCAGCTGGCCAGCATTCTTGGCAATACTCCAGTAGGCCGCCGCGCTGATCAGGTACCCGGTTCGCTGGACCACCTGCTTGACCCCGACCGAGTCATCGCGCTCCGGGGCCAGTCCGGCTTGAATGATCCGCCAGAGAACGTAGCCCATTAGCCCTAGGGCAAACATCGCCAGCAGTAATTTGCCAAAGGCCTGCTGGAGGACCTCAATTAAAACGCCATAGGTGCCAGAAATAGGAGTTTGTGGCTGCCACAGGCTGGCCAGAGCGATCGCCCCGATCAGGCCGTAGACACACCCCTTGGCCGCAAAGCCAAGGCGGATCAGCAGGCGCAGCCAGGTATTTCGCAAGCACCAGGTCATCAGCCCTTGCAGGCTGTCAAGCAACCAATGCAGGACGTGAAATAGCTGACGTAGGGGCGTTTTCAGTCTCAAAACGAAACACATCTCCCCTGGGGATGACGTTAAATGGGAGGCCCATCAGTAAGGTGGGGTAACCACTGTTTTGTCTCTAGGTTTTATCTCTAGAGAGTAGCTTGCGGTAGAAATCAGCCGGAATTAAGCGCCTGAGGATAATCGACCTGTCTCATTCTAAATACCACCTAGATACCGTGGCGGCCACGGGTAGGGCGATCGCCGGCTAGTAGTAGAAATCAATGACACGCTGGGTTTTAGTTCAAGGGAGTCGATATGCTTGGTATCGATTCTGGCGGGACGCGGATCGACTTCCGGGAACGGTTTGGCGCCGGTGGACACAGACGCTGCTGGTAGGGTTTCTTCTCTGTGCGGCGATCGCCTTTGCCATCACCTACTGGACCCGGCTGCAGGTTGAGCAGGGCTGGCTGCAGGAGTGGGATGCCCACACGTTGCCGGTCTTAGCCGAGGCGCTGCCGCTCACTTTTCCCCGCGCAATTACTTGGGAGTCCCCCGGCAATAGCATTGGAGCCCTGCCGGTGGCGATCACCTTTATCGCTGTCATGGCGGTCAGGGGACGGCCGTTGCTGGTGGCCACCATGGCAGCGGGCTATGGGCTCCAGTTTGCCCTGGTCTGGATCGGCTGGGGCTACTGGAATCGCAGCCGACCTGACCTGATTGCCGATGGCATAGCGGCTTCTGGGCTGCATTCATTTCCCTCAGGGCACACCGTGGTTGTGTTGACAGTCTATGGGCTACTGGCGTACCTCTGGTTTCAGGCGTCCCAGAGCTTAAGTGAACGCCTGCTGATTGGCGGGCTGGCCTGCTTCTGGATAGGCATGATCGTGATTTCGCGCCTAGAGCTAGGGGCTCACTGGCCCAGTGATGTGGTTGCAGGACTGATTATTGGTGGTTTGTGGCTGACGACCCTGATTGTGACTCTCCGGCGAACCACTGCGAAGTTTTAATCTGCGAAACCCCAGTCTGCAAAACAGGGGTCTGCGAAAACGGATCTGCGAAACGCGGGGCTATGAAACCTCGGACTTGGCCGCCGCTACCGGGACAGTACGGTGACATCGATAAGGGGCAGAATCTGTTGGCTTTCCTGTTCTAGACGGGTTTGAACCAGATCGGAGATGCGATCGCGAATAGCCCTATTAGATAGATCTGTTGACTCCGCTGGCTGCACGTAGATCAGACAGAGCAAGACTTCGCTCGATCGCTGGGGTACATCCGTAAATCGCACTTCGCTGTCCACTAAATACACCAGACCGCTATCAGCTACGACCTCTTGCAGGTCAGCCTGGAGCCGCTGAGCATAGCTGGACCGCTGGAGGCTAGGTTCAAAACTGAACTGGAGTAGCAGCAGCCCCGCCAGGGCTACGGCGGTAACCCCTAAGGCAATGGGAAAGACCCCCTGCCGCCCCCGGCTGTAGCGAATTCCCTGGGGCCTTAATCCTTTGAGGCGAAAGATCGTGGCCGCTGACAGGTTAATCCCCACCAGTTGGAGCACCAGTAAAAAGACACTGCGACCGACCATCTCCCAGCGGCCCAGCACCAGGGCCATGCCCAAGATCCCCGACGGAGGGGCCAGGGAGGCGGCGATCAGCAGTCCCACCGCCGCTCCCGAGACCAGGCTGCTCTGGGGAGACTGCACCAGATTGATGGCCCCCGCCGCCCCCGCCGCCAGGGGAAGTAGCACAGCCACTGAGGCGATTTTGCTGCTCGCAAACATCAGGGACGTGGAGGCTGTCTGCTGAAAGACCCCGCTGAGCAGGGCTGCCACCGCCACTGAAACCGCAATGGCGGCAAAGTATCGCCTCAACGCTAGCCAGATCAGCTGAGGGTCGCCCCGAGCAGTGGCGATCGCCATGTTCATCGCCGGACCAGCAAACGGAGCAATCAGCATGGCTGCCACCAGTAGATAGACCGTGTTGGTATACAGCCCGATCCAGACAATCACGCCTCCCAGGGCCGCGTAGGCCAAAAATCCCCACCAGGAACCGACACTTTGCAATCCCCCTAGAAAGATTTCAATCGGGCTACGCCCCTGGACATCCCGTACCTGTTCTGGGGTGCTGCCAGCTGGCGGGCGCAGGGCGATACTGCCGTGGGGGTCGAGGCTCACCTGGAGATTGGGAATGGCTTCGAGCTGCTCCAGGAGCGGCCCTACCTGACGATTTGAGATCTGCAAAAACACCAAATCAACGGGTCGATTGTCTCCCTGGGCGGGCATCTGAGTCAGATTGACGGCATTTAACCCTTGGGCCGCTGCCAGCACCTGCTGCCCCTGTCCTGTCGGTACCGATATCCGTAGCTGTCGCACCCTAAACTACCCTGACTAGCGCTGATCTAAAGGCTTAACCGCTGGTCCCTGGAGTATCCGCCCCTGGGTGTCGAAACGAGAACCGTGGCAGGGGCAGTCCCAGCTTTTCTCGGCTTGATTCCAGGCCACCACGCAGCCCAGGTGGGGACAGACCGCAGCTACCTGGTGCAGCTGCCCGGCTTCGTCCCGGTAGATCCCTCGCTGTTCCCCTTGGGTGGTCACCACCTTGCCCTCTCCAGGTGCCACCGAGTCGGAGGAGTCAAACAGGCCCTTGAGGCGATCGCCCACCCAGCGGGTGCCCACGTCAAAGTTTTGCTTCAAAGATTCGCTGGTGATGAATGGGGTGGGGCGGGTGGCATCGTAGAGTTCGGCCCAGGGATTTTGAATCCCCTGGATTAAATCGCTCAACACCATGGCTGAGAGCACTGACTTACTCATGCCCCAGAGACTAAAGCCCGTGGCTACATAGATGTGTCGATCCGCCGGGGTCAGCTTGCCAATGTAGGGCAGGCGATCAAAGGACACCATGTCCTGGGTGGACCAGTAGTAGTCAATGGCATTGAGGCCAAATTTCAATCGGGCATAGTCCCGGAGCTGCTGATAGCGCTCCTGGGTCTGGGTGATTTCTCCCACCTTGTGGCTACCGCCGCCAATGATCAGCAGGGTGCCTCCGTCATCGGTGGGGGTAGTGCGCAGGGAATGGTAGCTAGAGCCGGTGCCGATGTACATGCCATCAAAGGCCGTAGCCGGGTCAATCTTGGCCCCGATTAGGTACGACCGCTTAGGATAGGTTTTGGCAAAGAATAGACCCTGATCCAAAATCGGCAGGTTCGTCGCCACAATCACGTCCTGGGCAGTCACGGTCGGGCCGTTGTCGGTGATCACCTGGCAGGGGTTCTCGCCGCTGACGGTTTTGACCCGGGTTTGTTCGAAGATAAAGCTACCCCCACCGTCAACCTTGCTGGCCAGGGCCAGCAGATATTTACAGGGATGGAACTGGGCCTGCTGGCTGAACTTGACCGCTCCCGCCACCGCAAAGGGCAGATCGGTGGTTTCGACGAAGGTGGCAGGCAGCCCCAGTTTTTGAGCCGCCTCGACTTCTGCTTTGATCTTGTCTAGCTGGTCGGCACTCGTGGCAAAGCTGTAGGCGTCCTTGTGCTCAAAATCGCAGTCAATCTGCTCAGATTCAATCATCTTTTCTAGACGGGCGATCGCTGCCTGGTTCGAATCGCCATAGATTCGAGCGGTCTCTACCCCCCTGTGCTTAATTAGCTCTGCGTAGATCAGCTGATGCAGGGAAGTCACCTTGGCGGTGGTATGACCGGAAACTCCGGTGGCGACTCGGTCAGCTTCTAACACCGCGACCCGTCGGCCCGCCTGTTTGAGCAGATAGGCGGCGGTTATGCCGACCATGCCGCCGCCAATAATGGCTACGTCTACGGTGAGGGGATCGGTCACAGCAGGATAGTTCGACTCGAGGGTGGAAGCGATCCAGAAAGAGCCGTGCTGTTCTGACATGACAGGCCTCTAAATTTGAAGGGGTGCCATCGTTCTAGCCCGTTTAGAAACCAACCCTATCTATCCATAGAAAGGTCTCTGGTCCAGCCAGGAAGGGAAATAAATCCCTCGCCCGTCTAACCCTTTGGATGGGCGTTGTTCAGCAGCGGTCAGATCTAGTCTAAGTTTCGGGCTTGAATACTAGGCCGCTGAACTGACTGCAACTTAAGGTACGCCAATGCCATCCGAGCAAACATCTAACCAGTATGTGGGCCATCCTGACGACCAGTGGCAAAGGGATCTCAACCCCGAGCCTAAGGCCGGATTCAATATCGGTCCTGAAGGGGAAAAGCCCGGTCGCTTCGATCTCACCGCCGCCGATATCGATGGACTCCACTCCCAGCTATCGGAGTTTTCCCCTGAGGAAATGCGGCAAATTCCGGTGCTAAAGCCCGAGACTCGCCTGGAGCAGGGGGCGACCTATCTCAACCTCAACGGGGAACAGCAGCGAGAATTCACCGGTATGGCCAACCAGGCCACAGGCTCGGAAGACTACATCGTGCCGAAGTCAGCAGTGCCCTATCCCCTGTGGAATCGGCTAACGGGAGCCAGCTAGGACAATCAACCATGCGCCTGGCCAATCACTCGGTACGAATTTCGGTGGTCGTGATTGCGGTGATTTTAGCGATCGCGGCCCTCAGGGCTAGCCGTCCGGTTACCTTACCCCTAGCGTTTACGTTCTTCATTGTGGTGCTGGTGCAGCCTCTCCAGGCCTACCTCGAACGCCGCTTTCCCCGCTGGCTGAGCCTGGTGGGGGTATTGGCGGTGCTGGCAGCAGCGCTGGGCCTGTTCGTGGGCGCTCTGTCATTGAGCGCTGAGATTATCGAGCCCAAGCTGCCAGGCTATTACGAGCAGCTGAAACAAAGTGCGATCGCCTTTGCCGAACTGGCCCGGTCCTACGGATTCCCCATTTCCCTGGAGGCCCTCCAATCCCAAGCATCTTTGCAGCAGCTGGCGCAGCAAACCCTGGGCGGCGTCAGATCCCTGGTGTCTGCGGTGAGCTTGCTGCTGCTGGTGGGTTCCATGGTGGCGCTACTCCTGCTGGAGGTTAGAAAATATCCGGCCCGCATCCGCCATGGTCTGCCCGGATCGGTGGGCAATAAGCTGATTGATGCAGCCGCCAGCATCAGCCAAAAACTCAGGCAGTTTTTGTACGTCATGTCTTTTACCAGCCTGCTGACGGGGCTGTTGACCTGGCTGTGGTGCACGGTCTTGGGAGTGGAGCTGGCCATTGTCTGGGGGCTGATTGCCTGTGTCCTCAACTTTATTCCCACCCTAGGGTCGATCATTGCCGTTATTCCACCCACCCTGGTGGCGCTGATCTTTGGCGGACCCGCCGTGGCGATCGCCACCCTGGCTGGCCTAGCGGTGATGCAGCTGATCATGGGTAACTTCGTAGATCCCAAGCTCCAGGGCGATTCCCTCCAGCTTTCGTCCTTTGTGGCGCTGACCTCGATTGTATTTTGGGGCTGGGTGTGGGGAATTCCCGGTGCGTTCTTAGGGGTACCGCTGACCGCTGCCATTGCGGTGATCTGCGATGAATTTCAGGCGACGCGAGGGGTAGCGATCTTGCTGGGAGCCTCTGAGAAACTCAGAGATTGAGCACCATTGCAAAAATTCTCTGACACAATGCAAAGAGACTGTCTCTTATACACATCT
>PYEQ01000149.1 GCA_003017785.1 filamentous cyanobacterium CCP5
CTTGAATATATTCCACCAGTCGCTCTATCTCCAACTCAAACCGGCGAATATTCACCCGCCGTTCCTCTGCCAGGGCTCGATCTGAAGACTTCAGGTCGGCAGGGGTCATGAGCTCTAGGCGAATGTCCTTTTCATAGGCTCCTCCCGGGAGATGGGCATTTTCAAACCAGCCCACCTGCACCAAGGCGATCGGAATTGACAGGTCTTTGCTGGGAAAAATCTGAGACCCGTCTACAGCAAAGGTGGTGATGCCACTCAAAACATCTTTAGCCCAGACTAAGCTTTCTTCCCGATTGCCCCACGGCCCCTCACTAAACGGCACCAAACCGTGCTCATTTACTGGCACCGTTTCCAGCGGCAGTGCCCCCCGATTGCCCTCGTCCCCTAATACCGCTAGCTGGTCGGTGTGGCTTTGCTGCTGGAACTGTCGCCACGCGGTTCGATAGGCCCGAATCAGCTCCAGAGAAACCTGGTCAAAATCAGCAAACGCATCTCTTTTCTCTTTTAATAGCTGCCGAAGCTGGGAAGGGCTCAGGGGCATAGCAGTCAGAACTAATGTATTGATCTGGCGCAATTCTACCGATGTCAGCAGGAATTGTCAGCCATTTCCCCATTTCCCCTGACTCCTAGCTCCTAGCTCCTAACTCCTCCCCCCCTCGCTAATCTCAATCTCCTCCATAGACCCCCTCCCTATCTCGGTATCACCATGTAAACGACTATTTCAATCCAGTTACATTCTCCAAGGACAGCTCAAACACCCTAAAACCCCGTGATACGATGCCCTTCGTAGGTTCATTTTCGTGGAGAAAAGTCCTTTGTCACTTCGGGTTGCTGTCGTCGGATCCGGTCCAGCAGGTTCCTCCGCTGCTGAGACGCTCGCCAAAGCTGGAGTCGAAACTTACCTATTTGAGCGCAAGCTAGATAATGCCAAGCCCTGTGGTGGAGCGATTCCCCTCTGCATGGTGGATGAGTTTGATCTGCCGCCTGAGATCATCGATCGCCGCGTCCGCAAGATGAAGATGATCTCTCCCTCCAATATCGAGGTGAACATCGGCAGTACTCTTAAGGATGATGAGTACATCGGCATGTGCCGCCGCGAGGTACTCGATGGGTTTTTGCGCGATCGCGCTGCCCGTACCGGAGCCAAGCTAATCAACGGCACGGTTCACACCCTGGAAATTCCTAGCTCCGAGAGTCAGCCCTACACTCTCCATTACACCGCCCACGGCGGCAGCGCCACCGGTGAGACCAAGAGCCTCCAGGTGGACATGGTGATTGGTGCTGACGGGGCCAATTCCCGCGTGGCCAAGGCAATCAAGGCTGGCGATTACAACTATGCGATCGCCTTCCAAGAGCGTATCCGTCTGCCTGAAGACAAAATGGCCTACTACGAAGAATTGGCCGAAATGTACGTGGGCAACGACGTTTCCCCAGACTTCTACGCTTGGGTATTTCCTAAATACGATCACGTGGCCGTGGGCACCGGTACCATGCGGGTCAACCAGGCCAAAATTAAGAGCCTACAGGCGGGCATTCGAGCCCGGGCTGCTAAGCGCTTAGAAGGCGGCGAAATTATCAAGGTTGAAGCTCACCCAATTCCAGAACATCCTCGTCCTCGTCGCGTAGTCGGCCGGGTCGCTCTGGTTGGCGATGCCGCCGGTACGGTTACCAAATCCTCAGGAGAAGGTATCTACTTCGCTGCTAAATCGGCCCGCATGTGTGCCGAAACCATCGTTGAGTTCTCCAACGCCGGGCAGCGAATTCCTACGGAAGCCGAGCTGAAGATCTATCTCAAGCGGTGGGATAAGCAGTACGGTATGACCTATAAGGTGCTTGACCTGTTGCAGACCGTCTTCTATCGCTCCGATGCCAGTCGGGAAGCTTTTGTTGAGATGTGCTCTGACATTGACGTGCAGAAGCTCACCTTTGACAGCTATCTGTATAAGACGGTTGTACCTGCCAATCCCCTAGTCCAGCTAAAGATTACAGCAAAGACCGTCGGCAGCCTAATTAGAGGTAATGCCCTTGCCCCTACTCGGAACTGGTAGATTCCTTACCGGTTTCTAGCAACTTCAAAGCCCCGACAAGTCAACTCGTCGGGGCTTTTTACGTAATAGGGTATTTGCGTAGTCCATTCGTGCGTATAGTGAACGCTCCCAAAATCAGACCGCTTGCTGCACCTTAGATTCTCCATCGCTAGGCAACTCTAGGCAGTAGCCGGCCCCATATACCGTCTTGATGAATTTAGGGTGACGGGGATCGGGCTCTAGCTTTGTGCGCAGATGGCGGACATGGACGCGAATGGTTTCAATATCGTCGTTTGGCTCGTATCCCCAAACCTCTTGCAGAATTTGACTAGGTGAAACCGTCTGCCCGTGGCGCTGGAGCAAGCAGTGGAGCAACTCAAATTCTAAATGGGTGAGTTTCACAGTTTGGTCAAACCAAATCGCCTCATAACGCTCAGGAATCAAGGTCAGCGGTCCGTATATTAAAATTTCGCTGTGTTTTGCCGCCTGAGGTATGCGGTCTGTTCGTCTGAGTAGTGCCCTGACCCTTGCTAGCATCTCTTCGATCTCGAAGGGCTTGGTTAAGTAGTCATCGGCTCCGGCATTGAACCCATCGACCTTGTCTTGGGTTTGCCCGAGAGCCGTCAGCATCAAAACAGGGATTTCAGCAGTGCGCTTATCCCGCCGCAGCCGCTGACATACCGTAAGCCCGTCCACATTGGGCAGCATGAGATCCAACATCACCAAATCAGGTAGCAGTTGAACAGCTAGAGCCTGTCCCTTGACGCCGTCTGCGGCCTGGTTGACGTCATAGCCAGCCATTTCCAAGTTGATGGCAACGAGTTCTGCGATCGCAGGATCATCGTCGATAACAAGAATGCGAGGCATTGTTAAAACGAATATGGTTAACCAATCGCCAAGGCTATTTAACCCTAAAAATGTTGTTAAAGGATATGTGGAACTATAAAGTTCCTTTCTAAATTATAAGGCGAGTGTTCATATTATTCGTATGCAGCGCAACAGTCCTGACGCTCCATTGCCAATGCCGATGAACAGGCAAAATGCATAGGGGCTCAGCCAAGCCAATCAAGGGTGGTTTTATCTGCCGCCCTGGCTCATGCTCATGGGTTTAAAACTCCCCAGGTAGGATTCGAACCTACGACCAATCGGTTAACAGCCGACCGCTCTACCGCTGAGCTACTGAGGACCGCGTTGTTTATATTAGCCATCAGAGCTGCGCTTTAGCAACCCCCACCTAAATATTCTCTAAAGTGGCTGCTGCGCCTGTCTTGCCCCTTTGTCGTTTTACCCTTTCTGCCTACTTAAGGCCAAACCGGAGCTGCATAAGCTTATCCTTGACCTCCTGGTCGAGCGTATTCATTAAGTAGCGACTGTTGCTCTGCATACGCCCCCTCTGTCGCCGCCGGATGCCTGTATTAGCAAATCTAACGTCAGCCTCAAGCTGAAGGGCCGATATCCACTCTGCACCATAGCCCGTAACTGTTTGCTGCTGAACTCGGTCAGAAGTAGCGACCAGCAACCGCTTACGTCGAGCAGAAGGCTGTTGGCGAAACAAAGCGCAAAATCGCTCGATGTAGCTATCTGCCGTCTGCCCAAAATCTGTGAATTGGACACTTAGGGAAGGAGTAATTTGCTCCTGCGCGCTTGGTGAGTTCTGTCCGTAGGCATCGAATACGACCCGAGTCTCATAGCCCCGGTAAGTACTGTAACCAACCAACGCTTCGATCAAGGCCTGGCGTGCTGCCTCCAAACCACCTTGCTGATGGGTGCGCTGGAGAACGTGCCAGGCACCGATGACGTTATACCCGTCAACTAAAAGATTGGCAGAGCTGCTCGATTGGCCCATCGCTGCCCGATAGAACGCGTTTACAGATTTTCACATTTAAGCTCATAGTAACGGTTCCAACTTCATCTGGGGTTGTGGACAATACAGAACTAGCCAGGTTTCTACGTTCTTGGCGAATGTTTGAGGCGACCCACAATACTTTGCAGGGTTGTTTGAGGAGGGCAGAAATCTGAATAATCGTCCGGATAGCAATTCATCCTGCTGTTAGGCTGCGTTTGAGGTCTTGAGCTGTGCCTTCAGCTGTAACTTGACCGTTCTTGAGCAAAAAAGCCCGATCACAATAGTCGAGTTCAATCAGCCTGTGGGTTATCCAAAGAGCGGTTAGGCCTCTTTCCTTGACCAGCCCCCTGACCTGGTCAACGAGTTCTAGTTGGCTGTCAGGATCCAGCAGGGCGGTAGGCTCATCCAGCAGTAACACGCTGCAATGCCGTGCCAAAGCACCGGCGATCGCTACCCGCTGTTTTTGACCGCCGCTCAGGGCGTAAATAGGCCTTCGTTTGAGATGTAGGAGGTTAACAGCATCAAGGGCCTCATCGACTCGAATCTTGGTTTCAGCCACTGATAGTTGCTCTCCTACTAGACCGAATGCGACATCAGCTCCCACCGTTGGCATGACTAGCTGATGGTCAGGATTTTGGAAAACAAATCCCACCGGTTGCTTAATGTGATACGAGCCTGATTTGGGGATAAGAAGGCCAGCCAAAATTCTCAAAAGGGTGGATTTGCCGCTGCCGTTACTGCCCAAAAGCATGCAAAACTCTCCAGCCATCACTTCCAGGGAGCATTCCTTCAGCACGAGAGCCCCAGAAGACCACTGAAAACCCAGGGTGTCCAGGGCGATCGCAACTTCGGGCTGAATCGCCTCTTGTTCAAAGCTAGCCTGTGTCACGGCTAATATCAGCTTGCGCTAGAGTCTGGTTCAGCCGTCAGGGCGAAAAACCCAGGCGGACGTCCCGATGCAGTAGCTGTGCCGGTTTTCTCATAAATTTGGACTGCGGCAACTTCGCTAGCTAACGCACTGATCTGTTTATGAGGTTGCTGGTCGCACTCTACTTGAATCAACACACTTGTCCCTCCGTTGAGAGTTTTGACGATTGACTCGTATAAAGCTTTAGCTTCTTCTTCTGACTTTTTTTGTACAGACAAGAGCACTGCTGTCTGTTTCAGGGCTAGTTCTACTGTAAACATCCAAACTGTCTCGCTTAATCTTGCCTTCCTAGTATCGCAAATGATTTCGCTACCTAGAGCCAAGGCGGCAAGGATTAGCAAGTCAGGACCTAAGAGATTTTCCCTACTACAAAGGATGGCTTGGTAAGCATAAATGCTTATTTATGTCGAGGGGTTTTTGCTAATTGGCCTGCAAAACCGACGAAAATCTAAAGCCCTAACTGGTTATGAGTGTTATGGTTAAGAATAGTAAACACAGCTCATAACTATGCTTCAGTAATTTAATCCTTGAAGGTATAGAGAGCTGTCGTATTTATTTCCGTTGTACATACTCATTTACGGAGTTTGTCTATGACCATTGCAATGGGGCGATCGCAAGTCCAGCGAGGATGGTTCGACGTCCTCGATGACTGGCTAAAGCGCGACCGCTTTGTATTCGTCGGCTGGTCTGGCATCCTGCTGTTTCCGTGCGCCTACATGGCGATCGGCGGCTGGCTGACCGGCACCACCTTTGTCACCTCGTGGTATACCCACGGGCTGGCCTCCTCCTACCTCGAAGGCTGCAACTTTCTCACCGTAGCCGTGTCCACCCCTGCTGATAGCCTGGGTCACTCCCTGCTGCTGCTGTGGGGCCCCGAAGCCCAGGGCGATTTTGTGCGCTGGTGCCAGCTCGGTGGCCTGTGGACCTTCACCGCCCTGCACGGAGCCTTCGCTCTGATTGGCTTCATGCTGCGGCAGTTTGAAGTCTCCCGCCTAGTGGGACTGCGGCCTTACAACGCCATCGCCTTCTCCGCACCGATTGCGGTGTTTGTCTCAGTCTTTTTGATGTATCCGTTGGGCCAGTCCAGCTGGTTCTTCGCACCGAGCTTTGGCGTGGCGGCGATTTTCCGCTTTCTGCTGTTCTTCCAAGGGTTCCACAACTGGACGCTGAATCCCTTCCACATGATGGGCGTGGCCGGTGTGCTGGGTGGAGCCTTGCTGTGTGCGATTCACGGTGCGACCGTGGAGAACACCCTGTTTGAAGACGGTGACGGTTCCTCCAACACTTTCCGAGCCTTCGAGCCGACCCAGGCCGAAGAGACCTACTCGATGGTGACGGCGAACCGATTCTGGTCGCAGATTTTCGGCATCGCCTTCTCGAACAAGCGCTGGCTGCACTTTTTCATGCTGTTTGTGCCAGTCACCGGCTTATGGATGAGTGCCGTGGGCGTTGTAGGCCTAGGTCTGAACCTGCGGGCCTATGACTTCGTGTCTCAGGAAATCCGTGCGGCGGAGGATCCTGAGTTTGAGACCTTCTACACGAAGAACATTCTGCTGAACGAAGGCATCCGCGCCTGGATGGCCCCGACCGACCAGCCGCACAAGAAGTTTGTATTCCCTGAAGAGGTACTGCCTCGCGGTAACGCTCTCTAGTAACTCGTTCATTGCCGGCCGCGACCAGGAATCCACCGGCTTTGCCTGGTGGGCTGGTAACGCCCGCTTAATCAATCTCTCCGGTAAGCTGCTGGGGGCTCACGTCGCCCACGCCGGCCTGATTGTGTTTTGGACAGGCGCTATGACCCTGTTCGAAGTCGCACACTTTGTGCCCGATAAGCCCCTCTATGAGCAAGGCTTTATTCTGCTACCCCACCTGGCCACCCTAGGCTGGGGGGTTGGCCCTGGCGGTGAAGTAATCAACACCTTCCCCTATTTTGTGGTGGGTGTACTGCACCTGATTTCTTCTGCCGTGTTAGGTCTTGGCGGTATTTACCATGCCGTGCGTGGTCCCGAAACCCTGGAGGAATATTCCTCTTTCTTCGGCTACGACTGGAAAGACAAAAATAAAATGACCACCATCATCGGCATTCACCTGATCCTCCTAGGTTGCGGTGCGTTCCTGCTGGTGCTCAAGGCTTGTGTGTTCGGCGGTGTCTATGACACCTGGGCCCCTGGTGGTGGCGACGTTCGCATCATCTCCAACCCCACCCTTAATCCAGCCGTCATCTTCGGCTATTTGCTGTCTTCTCCCTTTGGTGGGGATGGCTGGATCATCGGTGTGAACAACATGGAAGATATCATCGGCGGGCACATCTGGATTGGCCTGATCTGCATCGCCGGTGGCATCTGGCACATCCTGACCAAGCCCTTTGGCTGGGCTCGTCGGGCCTTGGTATGGTCTGGTGAAGCCTATCTGTCCTATAGCCTCGGGGCCGTGTCCCTGATGGCCTTCATCGCCTCTTGTTTTGTTTGGTTCAACAACACCGCTTATCCCAGCGAGTTCTATGGGCCAACCAACGCCGAGTCTTCCCAGGCTCAAGCGATGACCTTCCTGGTGCGCGACATGCGCCTGGGTGCCAACATCGGTTCTGCCCAAGGTCCGACCGGTCTAGGTAAATACCTGATGCGCTCCCCGACGGGTGAAATCATCTTTGGTGGTGAAACCATGCGCTTCTGGGATTTCCAAGGCCCCTGGCTGGAGCCTCTGCGGGGACCCAATGGTCTGGACGTAGACAAGCTGACCAACGACGTTCAGGACTGGCAGGTGCGTCGGGCTGCTGAGTACATGACTCACGCCCCTAACGCTTCCATCAACTCCGTGGGTGGCGTGATCACGGAAGTTAATTCGGTTAACTTCGTGAACCCTCGTCAGTGGTTGTCGACTTCTCACTTTGTTCTAGCCTTCTTCTTCCTGGTGGGTCACCTGTGGCACGCCGGCCGTGCTCGGGCTGCTGAAGCCGGTTTTGAGAAGGGTATCAACCGTGAGACTGAGCCTGTATTGGCGATGCCAGACCTTGACTAGTTTCGACTAGCCGACCATTGCTTATGGCTAAAAAAGCTCCTGCTTCTGGCGGGAGCTTTTTTTAGTTGAATGGCTGAGGTAGTTGCCTTTTGGGCAATATCTATGGCCTAACCTGCCCAGCCAACGCCATAAGGGCGATCGCCCTGACGACTACTGCGGTCGGGGGCTGTGTCCTAGTACCATTTATAGAAGCAAGACAAACATTAAGGAGCCATGGTTACTTTTGTGGGCCTGAGGCGGATTTTGGCAGGTATGCTGTTTGTTTTAGTGCTGTTTCTCAGCGCTGCTCCGGCTAGCGCCGAAAGTTTTGATCGCGCTAACCTCAGACTTCGAGACCTCTCCGGGCAAGATCTGCGCGGTAATGACTACACCCGGGCGGACTTGGCTGGGGCTGATCTCAGCCATACCCAGCTACAAGGCGTACGCCTGTTTGACACCACCTTTTCTCGGGCCAAGCTGGTGGGAGCCGATTTGAGCGGAGCGACCTTAGATGGCGCCCGCTTTATTCAAGCCGATTTAACCAATGCCATTTTTGAGGGGGCCTATGCCTTCGGCACAGACTTCCGCGGTGCCAAAATTGAAGGGGCAGACTTCACCGATGTGCTGCTGGATCCAAAAACCAACAGAGCCCTCTGCGAAGTGGCTTCAGGCACCAATCCGGTCACCGGGCGCGATACCCGAGACACTCTTTACTGCCCGTAGCCGCTATCCATAGCCATGGTTGGCGAGGAAGTCCAGAGACAGACCGCCTTCTACCCTGGACTCAGGGCTACCGGTAATAAACCGTTCAACATACTTTCCTAAAATGTCCCCTTCGAGGTTCACGGGCTGACCAGGGGATAGGTTTTGGAGGTTGGTTTCCTGGTAGGTGACCGGAATTACCGCTACGGTGAACCAGTCACCACTGGGGCTACAGTCCGCCACGGTGAGACTGATGCCGTTAACAGCAATGCTGCCCTTGGGTACGAGATAGCGCTGCACCGATGGGGCCGGTACGTGAAACCTTAGCTCCCAGGCACCAACGGTGGCGATCGCCGCGTCCAATATGCCTCGGCCATCCACATGGCCAGTAACGAAATGCCCGCCGATTTTGCTGCCTACCCGCAGAGAGGATTCAAGATTCACCGGAGCCCCTTCGGATAGCTGACCCAGGGTGGTCCGGGCCAGGGTCTCTGGGGATACCGTCGCGACAAAACCACGCGATAACAAGCCTTCTACGGTGAGACAGATGCCATCAATTGCAATGCTATCCCCAAGGGCAATGTCTTGGAATGGGGCAGCTATCTGACCCGGTGGTAAGTGAACCCCAAGCTGAGTATCGCTGATGTGATGGATTGTGCCAACGGCTTGAACTAGACCTGTGAACACGGATTTACCAGTTTTAATCAAATTGTCAGAAACAGGAACGCCCAACTCGGTTCAGTTCAGGGC
>PYEQ01000150.1 GCA_003017785.1 filamentous cyanobacterium CCP5
GGGGGGCGAAGAAGCCCGGGGTACTATAGCCCCAGTAGTCCCCTAGGCGGGGGCGGGCGTCCTGGTGGTCGAACTGGTGGATGGGCAGCAGTTCCACCGCCGTTATTCCTAACGATTGCAGATAGGGAATTTTTTCGATCAGTCCAGCATAGGTGCCCCGCTTTTCCGGAGCGACGCCAGAATTCGGGTGGCGGGTAAAGCCCCCCACGTGCATCTCATAGATGACGCTGGTGGCGTAGGGAATGGCCAGGGGGCGATCGCCCTCCCAGGCATAGCTGCGAGAATTCACCACCACTCCCTTCAGGGCCTGGGCGCAATTGTCCCCAGGGGTGATGGCCGCTTCGCGGCTGTAGGTTTCATCCCCCACCACCGCACAGGCATAGGGATCGAGTAGCACCTTTTGGGGATCTCAAACCGCAGGCCTCGACCGGGCTCAAACGGCCCATAGGCCCGATAGGCATAGATCTGCCCTGCCTTCACCCCCGGCACGAATACATGCCAGTAAAAAGAGGTCCGGTGCTGACGAGGATCTAAGGAAATGGTGTAAGCCGGATGGGGGGCATCAGGGTGGTCAAACAGCAGCAAATCTATACCCGTCGCATGCTGAGAATAGACACAGAAATTCACTCCCACCCCGTAGACCGTTGCCCCTAAGGGGTAACTTTGACCCGGCAATACTTTTGGGCTCATGGCTGTACGCTATCGTCTAAGCAAGCATCATCAAAATCCCAGGCCCAAATTCTAGGCTTAGGCGAGGTGCTTCGACTAAGATTAAAATCGTTTCTGCTTAACATCTCTGCTATCTAATTTTCAAAGGGGTCTCATGAGTTTAATGGGCATTCGGCCCCTGAAAACAGCTCTAAGTTTGACCGTTGCCATTGTTATCGGCGTCGGTTGCAGCCGACCACAGACAGCGGGGCCACCGCCTGCGGTACCGGTGAAGCTACTGGCCATCCAGCCCGGTAGCTTCCAGCAGGATTCTGATTTTGTCGGCGTCCTCGAGGCCCAAGATCGGGTCGACCTCAAACCCGAGGTCGATGGTCGAGTTACCCGCATCTTCGTTGCCCCTGGAGATCCAGTGGCACTGGGTCAGCCGATTCTACAGCTAAATCCTGACCAGGCCCAGGCTCAGCTTTCAGGGGCTCAAGCTGGGGTTGGCATTGCCCTTTCTAGCCGCGATGCAGCAGCGGCCCAGCTAGAGTCTGCCCGAGCCGAACAGCTCCAAGCCAAGTCAGATCTGCGCTTGGCTGAAACGGAATTTGGTCGGATCCAATCTCTCGCTAGTAAGGGAGCCCTCAGCGAACAGGATCTGGACCAGGCTCGCAATCGAGTTGAGGTCACCACCGCCCGTCTGCAGCAGATTGAAGAAACGATTCGAGCCGCTGAATCTCGCCTAACCCAGGCCGAGGCCAGCCTCGACCAATCCCAATCCCAGGTGGCTGTTTCCCAAGAAGACCTTGGATTTAAGCAGGTCAACGCCCCGATCTCCGGCATCGTTGGCGACGTACTGATTAAGGTGGGTGACTATGTTGAACAGGGTGACACGCTTACTTCCCTAACCCAAAATGAGTTTCTGTTTCTACGTCTACAGATTCCCTCTACCCGCAGCGGTCAGCTCCAGATTGGCCTCCCCGTCGAGATTGTGGACTCGGCTACTGGCGTTCCCTTAGAAACCGGCAGCCTTAGCTTTGTCTCTCCAGAAGTAGACGCTAGGGCCCAGTCGATCCTGGTGAAAGCTCGCTTTCCCAACACCGGCGATCGCCTCAGGGAAGGACAGTTTGTTCGAGCCCGGGTAATTTGGGATACGACCACAGAGATTCTGATCCCCACCGTTGCCGTGACCCGCGTCGCCGGCCAGAACTTTGTTTACGTTGTGGATCAAACAACTTCCGAAGATGGTCAGACCATGGATATTGTCACCCAGCGCCCCGTACAGCTAGGAGGCATTCAAGGCAACAGCTATCAGGTTCTAGGAGGGCTAGAGCCGGGGGAGAACATTGCCGTCACCAATATTCTCAAGCTGCGAGACGGGGCTCCCATCCAGCCAGAGACCCAGTCCTCTAACAGCCGGTTAGAGCTTTAGCGGCTACCTATACCCTGTTCACGTCAAGGTAAGACTTTATGGAAGATCACCAGCCGCCAGATTCATTAGCTTCTGGTTCATCTTCAATGGCCCAGATACTGGCTCGCCTGGAGGCAATCGAGGCCAAGCTCATCTACCAGGAAAGTCTGCTAGAGCGAGTTGCCCACCTGGAAGATATGCTGCTACTGGTAACGGACATCAATCGCTACCAGAAACTGCAGGCTTTCTTGGAAGCTGGCGATCTTGAGGCGGCTGACACCGAAACCGTCAATGTAATCTTGCAAGAGGCTGGGGAAAGTAGTCGAGAAAACCTCACCCCCGATGCGGTGAAACGGTTTCCCTGCAGCGTACTCCAGGTGATCGATCAGCTGTGGTTGAAATATACCGGTGGGCGGTTCGGTTTTAGCATTCAGCTCAGGCAGTATCAGGAAGCCGGAGGAACTATCGACAGCGCGATTGCTCAGGATTCGGAAATGCTCAGACGCCTGGGCGATCAGGTGGGCTGGCGAGAAAACGGCGCCTGGAAAACCCTCGACCAGGCCCGCTACTTGGTTGAAGACCCCGTTGGCTGCTATCCGGTGGTCTGGTGGGATTCTCCCTATGGCGCTAAGATGGTCAACTTCTTTTTAATCCGACTGTTTACCTGCGATCTGTAGAGCCCTGAGGCTGCCCGGTCCTTGTGAAGCGATTATGTCTAAATCCGGTCTTGCCATTCGCGATCGCGCTGCTGTTTAAGTTGACGAATTGACTCTAGGCTGGCCCCAGTAGCTGCGCCTAACACAATGCCTGCGATCGCTAGCTTGCCATGGAGATTCTGGTAGAGTCTGCTCTCGAACTGATTTCGGCTCATCTCAGCGGCAGCAACCCCCAACCCAAGTCCAGCTAAAGCCGCAAACACCCCGCTCAGCACCATTAGTCTGTAATTCATAGGTCCGTCCTGATTGTCGCTAGCTATTAAATTCGGTTGGCGCTGCCACTGCACCAACGGGACCCTACGGACTCCCCGTAGATTGAACCTATCACCAGGAGCAGATGAGGGAAAATCAGCGTAAATAAAGTTAGCGACCTGTTACGGTTATTAAGACAAGTCGCGACTCAAAGGCTCGAGCGACGCTCAGGCTTGGGTTGAAGCATCTGATTCCTTCGGCGAAGCCTCAGAGGACAAAGCCTCTGGAAAAGCGTCAGTTTGAGAGGGGTCGGCTTGAGAGGGAAAGATATTCTGATCGGCCAGCTTTGAGGGTTTCAATTTTTGCTTAGCTAGCTGATAAGATTGAGCAAAAATTCGAAACGATTCTAGTTCTTCCCAGGTTGGCAAAGTACTGACCGAATGGCTAGCTACTGCCTCCCCAGCAGGCTTTTCGGTGGATACTTTAACCAGGTTGTATTCCACATCGTCTGTGTAAAGGGTGAAAACGACTCGAAACACCTCCAAAAAATGGATCACCCACTGACAGTCTTGCCGCGGGAACTGGTCGTAGTAAGTAATTAAATCGGCAATTCGAGCTTCCAGATAGGCCTGGGAACTTGGGGAAATCAACACCAGCTTCAGTAGAATTATCGCTAGGGTAACGGAATTATTTTGGCTGAGCAGCAGGGTAAAAATTTCTGCCGGAGTTTCATGGTTTTCGGTCATCAAGCAGTCGATGAGGCGATCGCAGGTACGCAACAGCATCGACTGATCAACCGGCTCATCGTCATGCTCAATGTAGAGCCCTTCAAGCTTCTCCCACAGACGGGCCTTGATTTGTTCTGCCAGTGGGTCCGTTTTAACCACATAGATCAGATAGCCAAGCAGGTGGCGCTTGAACTCTCTGTAGCTGAGCGTATCCACTTGGGTTAAAAACAGGCGGGAGAGGTTGCGGTAACCAAACAATCCCTGCTTGGCTACCACCATTTTGATCAACCGCAGGGCCCCATCGCCCAACTCTGTCGGGTTGTCTGTCATCTGCTGAGGACGAGGGGAATCAGAATAGGCGGTATACATCGCCAGATCGAACTTAAACTTATCTTTAAGCCGCCTAGCCATGGCTCGAGCTGCCTGCCGCTGCTCTACAGGGTTTTTATTGTTCATGTACTGGGGCACAAGCAGGTAAGGGGTATAGCGAATTGCCCAGTTGTCGCCTCGATTAATGGTGCGATCTTCCCGCAGCCGCAGGGCAAACAGCTCTAACTCTCGGTAATCGGGACTGTCAATAAAGTTAATTAGCCACTGGCGTAGCCGCTTCAAAGTAGGAGAAAGGCTGCGCCGGTATATGCAGGGACTCTTGAACAGCTCAACGAGCTCCTGAACAGCTTCATGCTGCCGAGACATCTCCCAGTTATTGATCAAAATATAGCAGCAGCGCTTGAGGGTATTTTTAAACTCTTGCTCGTTGTTAGCAAACAAAATGATCTGTAGCGCTGATAGGCCATTGGGGCTGGTGGTGTCACTGTGGTCAATAAACAGCTGCCTGAATTCTGCTAAAACATCAGACGCCGGCCAGGTTTTGACGGCATTCAATAGAAAGCTGTAGATATATTCTTGGGCCTGCTGAAGATTCTGACCGTTGCCATAGTTGGATTGGGAATGGCCAAAGGCACGATTATTGGACACGATTTTCCGGGTAGTTGCGACCACAGCACTTAGGATGTTGGAACTGGACTATGCTTCAAGCCGAACATCTAAGATTTCTGATGGTTTAAGGACGTTTTAGTCAACCAAAAGAATATGTGCTTTCTGCTATACAGATTGTATAGGGAAGTTCCGAACCCATGAGGGGTGAGACCCCGCACCTGACAAGTCTTTACTAAAGCTGTATCAAGTGAGAGGTTCAGACTAAGCGAAGCTGGCATCCCTAATGATATGGGAACAATGGGGGGCTGAAGCCTTATGGGCCTGACGCCCAAGGGATTTTAGCGCTAGCTGCCCTCGGGCTGGGACCTAAAATAGCTAAATCGTAAAGATGATGGGGGCGGAGGGACTTGAACCCTCACGACCGTTAAAGTCAACGGATTTTCATTCTCCCGCAGCTTTCGCTGCTGCCGCGCCCATGGCGGGCTTTGAGAATTGGACCCTCCCTTTACCCTCGGCCTAACCGCTAGGGTAGCTCCCGTCGGGCCTCTGCACCTTCCAATGCCTGATTCCCCGGATGGGGAATGGCCCTGGCTTGGCTCAGGATTGCCATGCCCACCGCTAAACTCCAGGATGGCTGGACGGCGAGGTTAGGTTTCCCTGAGTTTGAGAGCTTCCACTTGAAAGATTACTCTCCCAAGGCTCAGTTTTCTAAGTCCGCAGCGTCTACCATTCCGCCACGCCCCCAATTGACTGCCTGGTTAAAGGCATAGTGTTATATTGCACCACCAACCGTGCTTTGATGCAACCAATAGCCGGGAAATTTAGCCATTGCCTCTCTATCGGGGAGAATTGATGCTTGAGCAGGTCAGGGAAGCGCCTGGCTTCCTTTACAATGATTAAAACTGGCCTGTCCCGCTCACTCTGATACCTGATACCACACTTGAGCTATGCCCTTCTCAACCGACACTTTACTAGTATTGGCCCTCTACGGCGGGCTTGGCTTCACCTATCTAATAGTTGTGCCCGCGGCCCTGCTGTTTTACCTCAAAGAACGCTGGTACGACGTTAGCTCTGTAGAGCGCTTTCTCCTTTACATGCTGGTGTTTGCTTTCTTCCCTGGCATGTTGGTGATGAGTCCATTCGTCAATTTCCGCCCCCATCCCCGCAGCCTGAATAATCCCGGTAGTTTGAACCAGCAGCCCTACGAACGCATCTAGCGCTGGTAGATTTGAGCCGCACCTTAGGACCACATAGGCTTCATGCGACGCATTGATATTTTGGGGATTGGGCTGGGGTTATTTTTGGTAGGGGGCTCAATTTACCTAGCCTTTCGGGTGTTTGGTCTCGATGACCTCTCGGCTGGGATTTGGAGTCAGGTGGTACTGGTAGGGATTGTCGTTGTGTGGCTAGTGAGCTATCTAGTGCGCGCTACCACCCAGTCCATGACCTACAACCAGCAGCTTAAGGACTACGAGGAAGCAGTTCTCCAAAAGCGATTAGATGAGTTGTCCCCTGAAGAATTAGAGGCTTTGCAGGGGCAACTTGAGGCGGAGGGATCTGAGGCTCCACCCAGCAGTCCAGAGGCGTAGCCGTAGACGTCTAGTCCCAATTGGGCTAGAGTTTGCATTTGGACTGCCGTGGCGTAATTTTCCATGACTAGCGTTTCAGAGCGATTTAGGGATCTCAAGGCTAGGGGCGAATGCGCCCTGATTCCATTCATCACGGCAGGAGATCCTGACCTAGAGACTACCGCGGAAGCTCTACGGGTATTGGAGCGCAGCGGGGCCGATTTAATTGAACTAGGGGTCCCCTATTCTGATCCCCTGGCGGATGGTCCGGTCATTCAAGCCGCCGCGACTCGGGCTCTGAAGCGGGGGGTTCGACTGGAGCATGTGCTGGACGTAGTTCGTCGGGTGAGTCCGGAGTTGAGCGTCCCGATTGTGCTGTTTACTTATTACAACCCCATCTTGAACCGAGGCATTGAGTCGTACATGGCTGAAATCGCGGCAGCGGGAGTGTCGGGGTTGGTGGTGCCCGATTTGCCCCTGGAAGAGGTGGAAACCTTGCTGGCGGCGGCAGCCGAGGCTGGCATTGAGGTGACTTTGCTAGTGGCTCCCACCTCACCAATTGAGCGGATTCAGAAAATTGCGGCCCAGTGCCAGGGATTTGTCTATTTGGTCAGCGTTACCGGAGTCACAGGGATGCGTACCAGCCTGCAAGACCGCGTCAGTGAGCTGCTGAATATGATTAAGCAGGGGACGGATAAGCCAGTGGGCGTAGGATTTGGCGTGTCTGATCCAGAGCAGGCCCAGCAGCTAAAGGCTTGGGGAGCCGACGCGGTGATTGTGGGTAGCGCCTTTGTGAAGCGTCTGGATCAAAGCGATCGCCAGGCTGGTCTACAGGCTCTGGAAGAGTTTTGTCAAAGTCTCAAGGCGGCCCTGCGCTAGCTATGGCTCACAGCATCTGCTGCCACAGGTTGGCCCGACAAATTAGCGAGCCGCATGGTTAAATTGCGCTGTATAGGGCGAGGAGGGCGGCCAGTGGCATCGTATTTGGCGATCGCGACGGCAGTCTTGATGGCATTTACCTCAGGTACTCCCATGCGATGGAGAATCTGACAGTAGCAGACTCCTAGCTGTCTGACCGTGGCATTCAAGTGGGCTTTGGCAGTCTGAATGTCCTCGATGGAAGCATGCATAGGATCTCTATCCTTTATCTTTGGGCATTCTCCCGGCCAGGCCGGGAGCAAGGATAGATTTACCCTGGATCGGTGAAATTCCTGACGGGCGATCGCGGCCTCAGGGAAAAACCAGCTCAGGAAGAGGGTCGACTGCCACTGCGGAACTGCTCCAGGTCAACGACCTGGCAAGCAGTGGTTGCCTCCCAGCGATCCTTCACGAGCTGAGACCAGGGCGGCAGGGACAGCAGCAGCTGCCCGGGATGTCGATTCTGCGGATCGGTAAGCTGTACGAGGGCGACGGTTTCTGCTTCCGATCGCACCCAGCTAACCCCGTCCGCCAAAATGACTAAGTGCTTATCCCGCAGCCGGGTGTCGAAGCCCTGTTCCTGCAGGAAGCAAATGATTTTACGGATGGTCTGCAGTGAAAGGTGCCGCCTTAACCGGTTGATGGCCCGAATTTCGAGGACTTGCTCCCAGGTGTAATAGACAGCCTGGGTCTCGACACAGCGATGGGGACTGATCAGCTTTGTTTTGGCAAAGTAGGCTAGCTGGCCCAAACTCGTACGGGTCAGCACCAGGGTTTCTCGCCGAGTGAAGCGTTCCATCGCTCCGACCTCCGGTTATGCGCTGTGGATTATGCGCTATATGTGGATAGCTTTAGGGGGTAACTTTCCCTACTGTACGCCACATGTAGAGAATTGCCAGTAGTCGATGAAACTATTTCAGGGTATTCCCTGACTTTAGTCTTGCCAGGTCACGCTAGATCTGGCTTTAGGAAACTATTAAGAATTGAGAACTTCATGGCCCTGCGAATAGCTGTCAGCGATCGCGCCACCGGTCAGCCCTCAGCCCCCGCTGACCGGTGGAATCAGCACCACCTCATCGCCGTCTTCCAACGGCGTTGCTGGCATTGCGTAGTCCAGGTTGATGCCGAATCGGGTCAGCGATCGCCAGGGCTCAAGTTCGGGATGATCCTGCAGAATGCGATCGCAGACGGCGGATACCGGAGCCCCATCTGGCAGCTGCATCGTTAGCTCGGATGCCCCGTAGGCTTCCTGATAAGCCGCAAACAGCTTGACGGTCACCTGAATTGTCGTGCTTGCTTCAGCCATGGAGAATTTCTCAAGTCTCAGCCGGGGCCGTCTTGGCCTGGTTTTTGCCATCCTTGGCCTGGGTGATCAGCCGGACGCCCTGGTTGCGGGTGAGGTAGTTCCAGGTCCACTGGGTCATGACAACTAGCTTGTTGTCGAACTCAATCAGGTAGTAGACATGGACAAACAGCCATAGCAGCCAGGCCGGAAAGCCCTTCAGCTTCATCCAGCCAAAGTCAACTACTGCCTCGTTGCGACCGATAATGGCCAGACTGCCGCTGGGCTTATAGCGAAATGAACCGATGGCCTGATTTTTGATCCGGCTGGTGATCAGCTTCGCCACGTACTGACCCTGCTGCATGGCTACCGGGGCAACCCCCGGCAGCGGGCGGTCCCCCTGGTGGGCATAGTGGGCCAGATCGCCCACCACAAAGATATCCGGGTGGTTAGGCAGGCTGAGATCGGCTTCGACCATCACCCGTCCGGCCCGGTCGAGCTCAGCCCCGGTGCGCTCAGCCAGCACCTTACCCATTTTGGAAGCCCGCACTCCAGCGGCCCACAGCACGGTGTTGGCATGGATGGTTTCGTTCTGATTTTCGTGGAGAAAGGTAACTTCTTCTCCGTCAATTTTCGTCACCAGGGTACGGGTGCGAATTTCAACCCCGAGCTTTTCCAGGGCCCGGCGAGCCTCGGCAGATAGCTCTGGATCAAAGGGGGGCAGTACCCGGTCCATGCCCTCCACCAAGATGATTCGGGTTTCGCTGGTATCGATGTGGCGGAAGTCGCTTTTCAAGGTACGGTGGGCCAGATCGGCCAGAGC
>PYEQ01000151.1 GCA_003017785.1 filamentous cyanobacterium CCP5
CGCCCGCGACGTGCTGGAACTGGTCACCCGGCCCCTGCGCCGCAACCACAACCTGCGGGATCTGGGCTGGGACAAGCTGGTCAAAGAAGAAGCCAAGGTGTCGGTCATCTAGGTCACTGGGTGGTCGTTGCCTGCCCTAGCTACTCGTCTCCGCCGAAAACCTCCGGCGGAGATTTTTTGTGGATTTTTGGCCGTTGCCCGGAAGGTCTCTACCGGGATAGATGCCAAGCTGCCCTGATCACCGGAGGCTTAAGGCAATGTCACCGTAGGGATAGACCATGACGCCTGGTTTTTTGCTCAGCCGCGTACTGCTGAAGTTCGATCGCGAAGAGGATGATCTGCTGGAGGAGCTATCGGCGATCGCCCATACCCCCGACGGCAGCCTGTGGCTGGGTTCCGATGAATTTGTCACCGTCGAGCGGCTGTCGCCCATGGGCGACCACACCTACGGAGCCCATAAGGTTTTTCATCTCAACGACTACATTTCCCTGGCGGGTACCGACTCGGAAATTGATATCGAGGGCATGGACTATTCAGACGGCTACCTCTGGATCGTCGGTTCCCACAGCCTTAAGCGCAACAAGACCGAAGGGGACGACATCGAAGACGATATCCAGCGGCTTTCTGAAATCGAGCGGGATCCCAACCGCTATTTGCTGACTCGGATTCCTTTGATCAACGGCGAACTGGCGCAAACGGCAGCCCACCCTGAAGCCGGAAATGCGCTGTCGGCAGCGGTGCTGCAGCGCACCGACAACCACGAAGACCAGCTCATGGAGGTGCTGGCCAAAGACGAGCACCTGGGACCGTTTTTGCAGATGGGGCTGCCCAGTAAGGACAACGGGTTCGATATCGAGGGCATCGCCGTCAAAGGGCGGCGGGTTTTCCTGGGCCTGCGGGGGCCAGTGCTGCGGGGCTGGGCGATCGTCCTCGAACTGGAACCGGAGGACTCAGAACCGGGCCAGCTAGCGCTGAAGGAGCTGGAAGACGGCGTTTTCTACCGCAAGCATTTCCTCAATCTCGGCGGGCTCGGGGTGCGAGAACTCTGCTTCGACGGGGAGGATCTGATTATTTTGGCGGGGCCGACGATGGATTTGGAAGGGGCGATGCAGGTGTTCCGCCTAGAAGATGCCCTGGGCCACGGTCAAAATACCCTCTGGGATAGCGATGCCGATGAGCTTTCGGTGATGTTTGATTTACCCTTCACCATCGGTTCTGATCACGCTGAAGGACTGGCCCTTTTTCCTTGCTTTCAGGATCAAGTCGGGCTGATGGTGGCCTATGATTCCCCCGACCAGCGCCGGATCGCCAGTCAGAAATCGCTGTTTGTAGACGTGTTTCACCTGCCGGACTAATCACCAAACACGCTCAGCCCTAAGGCCTGGGCCAGTTGCGTGACAAAGGCCAGCCCAGCTACAGAATTTCCCTGGGCGTCCAGGGCGGGGCCGTAGGTGGCAATCACCCCCTGATTCGGCACGATCGCCAGCATTGCCCCGCTGATGCCCGACTTTATCGGCAGGCCGATGGTCAGCCCGTGGTGGGCAGAGGCTTCATAGAGACCGCAGGTGAGCATCAAGGCATTGACCGTGCGGCGATGGTCAGCCTGGATTGAGCCCTGCCTAAATGCCAACAAACGGCCCAGGCGAGCCAGATCGTCGATGCGGGTAGAAAAACAGCAGATTTGCTCATAGGCATCTAGGGCCTGGTCCGGATTTTGGATGCGATCGCCCGCGACCAGGCAATCTAGCAGGGCCAGATTCGCCTGCCGGGGCCCCTGGCGGACGGATTCCAGAGTGGGTGCATCGAGCCAGAGCTGGCAGCCTGCCCGCTGGTTGAGCCAGTCTTTGAACTCAGCGACGGGATCTGACCCCGGCAGCTTGCCCGCCAGGGTCAGGGCGCCGCTGTTGATCATCGGATTGCGGGGATGGCCGCCATCGGCTTTGAGCTGATTGAGGTCGTTAAAGGGGCGATCGGACGGGTCAATGCCAACCCAGGTAAACACCTGATCTGAGCCATACTGCTCCAGCAAATACAGCAGCAAAAACGGCTTGACCACGCTCATCAGGGCAAAGGGCTGATAAATTTCTCCCCAGCCGTGCAGGGTTCGATCTAGGTCATCAATTTGCAGGCTAAACCAGTCTGGCTGACACCGGGCTAAGGCGGGAATGCGCTGGTTGACGGTGCCCTGCTGAGCCCGGTCTTGGGCGGCTTCTGCCCAACTCAAGACCTGTTCACGGGTCAGCGACTCCAGGCGAGAACCTACTCCCATGGCGTTGCTCCCAGCAGAATCCAATCCTGGTCGACGCGGGCGATCGCTCCACCGGGAAACGGATCGCTCTGGCTGCGGTTAGGTGCTGAGAGTAGGGCCACGAGCTTCTCCACATGGTCAAAGCTGACTTCCTCGGCGATCGCTGCCAGCAGCACCCGCCGCAGCACCCGCCGCTGGATCGCTAGATGGGCTGAGGCCAGCTGGCGGCGCTGAATTCTGACTCCGGTCTCTAGCCATTCAACCGCTTCAGAATACAGGCTGGCCGCCTCCTGTTCCAGGTAGTCCACTTCGGCGGTGAGCAGTTCGGCGGTCTGGGCCAGGGCGGTTTCCACCCTGGGATTGAAATGGGCGGCCAGGTAGGGCATCAGGTCGAGGCGAATGCGGTTGCGGGCGTAGGTGCGATCGCCATTGGTGGCATCTTCCCAGACCGGCAGCTCAAATGCCTGGCAAAATTCCGCGGTTTCCTGGCGAGCTGTCCCCAACAGGGGCCGAACGAGCCCAATTGGGTTGGCCACCGTCAGGGGCCGCTGCTCCACCAACGCCTGGAGCCCGTCGGCCCCGCTGCCCCGCATCAGGTTGTAGAGCAGGGTTTCGGCGCGATCGCTGGCGGTGTGGCCGGTAATAACGTGGGTGGCCTGGGTAGCGATCGCCTGGGCTGCGAATACCTGATAGCGCCACTGCCGCGCTGCCGCCTCTGACTCAGGCGGCGTTTCCGCTCTCACCACCTGAGAGGGCACCTGCCATTGTTCACATAGATGCTGCACATGCGCTGCATTCGCCGCTGAATCGTCTCGCCAGCGGTGGTCACAGTGGATTGCCTCCAGCTGCCAGCGCCACTTGGACCGCAAATCCACCAGCAGCTTCAGCAAACACAACGAATCCTGGCCACCCGACACCGCCACCAGCAAGGACGATCCGCTCGGAATAGCCTGGGACTGGCGCAACCCCTGGTGCACCCTCGCATGGAGGTCGCTCCAGGGGATGTTAACTGACGGTAGGGGCTGATTCATACCCCCATTATCGACTTAGGCGATCAATGGAAGGTTGGTATGCAGACGAATCGAAACCGTACCTGACAAAATTCTTAGTCATAACTACAAAATCACCCCGGTTTTGCGATTCGGCATGGCTCTACAATCCTGAGAACTCTTCATCATGCTAGAGGTGGGGCCATGGCAGGGCCAGTGGGGCATAAGAACGGGATTTTCTCTAATCAGACGTTTACCCGTCCGAGCAGTGGGGCAGTGCTGAACAGCTCGATTCTGGTGGTGGGTGGTTCCACGGCGGCCTATGCGGCCACCCTCACGGCCCTGCAGCAAAATCTGGACGTGTGTCTGGTGCAGCCCCAGAAGGTAGTGGGCGGGCAGTTCACCGCCCAGGCATTGCCCGCCTCAGACGACGGGGATCTGCTGCGGCAAAAGGCCAGCCTCACCCGGCTAGACGGGGAACGGTTTGCGATTTCCATAGCCCAAGAGAAATTTCGCCAGCGGCAGCGAGAACTTCAGCCAGTGGCCGGGCAAGTGGTCCGAGATCCGGGGGGCGGCTGGGTCAGCCACTTTGCAACGACTCCCGTGGTGGCGGCAACGGCGATGAACGAAGCGATCGCCCCCTATTTAGAAAATGGTCGCCTGAGGCTGATTCCCTTTGGCGAACCCACGGCGGTGACGTTTGATCACAGCGGCCCCCACAAGCGGATCACCGGGGTACAGTTCGTCGATACCGAAACCGGAGCCCGCTTTAGCGTCACCGGCAAAGTCGTGATCGAGGCCACGGATCTGGGCGATCTCCTGGAGGTGGGTAACATTGAGTCGCGGGTGGGCCAAGAAGCCCGCAGCGATACCGGGGAGGCCATTCTCCCGGCAGAGCCGCGACCCCAGTGCCAGCAATCCATCACCTTCGACGTAGTCATCGAGCGCACCGAGGTTGGTCAGGGCAAACCCATCGGCAAGCCCCCTGGCTACGGCCAGGCTCCCTGGATCAACATCCATGAATTCACCGGTCGGTTTTGGATCCAAAACAGCCACGGCTGGCAAAAGTGGGATTTCTTCAGCGCCTTTGGCATCTTTCGCTATCGTCGCCTGCTCCGCCAGCAGCTGTACGAGAAACCGGTTTCTCCGGGCGATGTGGCGGTGATCAACTGGGGCACCTCCAGCGAACCAGACCGGTCCTTCTGCTGTGGCAACGACTATCGCCCTGGTCATCTGGTTGGCGTCAGCCGCGCCGAACGGCAGCAACATATCCGACAGGCCCGCGATCGCGCCCAGGCCTACATCCATTTTCTGCAAACCCATGGTGTCCCTGACCTCAAGCCCCGGGGCGACCTCACCTGGACCGCCGACGGCATTGCCCTGGAGCCCTACATTCGCGAAGCCCGCCGGGGAGTGCCCCTGACCACCATTCGCCACGAGGATGTCGCCGCCCGGTTTTTTCCGAACAGCCGGCGAGGCCGCTGCTTTGACGACTCCGTGGGCATCGGCGAGTACCACTATCTAGACATTCACGGCAACGCCGAACCCGGCCACGTCAGCCCCCGGGGAGAAGATGTCATCGCCAAACCCTTCAGCCTGCCCCTGGGAGCCCTAGTGCCCGTCGCCACTGACGGGCTGGTGCTCTCAGCCAAGAGCATCGGCACCACCCACATCACCAACGCCGCCTATCGCATGCACCCGATGGAGTGGGCGATCGGCGAGGCCAGCGGCTACCTGGCGGTATTTGCGGTGTGGACTGGCAAAGAGCCCCGACAGCTAGCTACGGAGATAGCCGCCATTCGCAAAATTCAGGGCTACATGGCGGCTCGGGGCTGCCCCATCTTTTGGTTCGACGACGTGGCCCACGACGACCCCGACTTCGAGCCGATTCAGGTGATGGCCGCCGCTGGCATTATCCGCAGTGAAAGTAATGTCGACCTGCATTTTCGTCCCTATGGCAATGTCAATCGGGCTGTCGTCGCCACCGCCCTGGTAAAGCTGCTGGAATTGGCTCCTAAAACTCCGCCCCAGCCTACCTTCAGCGACGTGCCGGCATCCTATTGGGCCTACGGCAACATCGAAAGCCTCTATGCCCACGGCATGATCGCTGGAACAGGTTCGGGGCGGTTTGCCCCCGATCAGCCCATCACCCGCGAACAGCTGTCATTTTTGGTGAAAAAAGCGATGCCAGCGGCCTATGGCAAAGCGTTCGATCGCACTCCGATTGACCGCCAGCCCCTCCAGCGCCGGGAACTCTCCAGAGTGCTCTATGCCCTCCTGAAAGCCAGGCTGACTATTTGATCATCAGCTGACGGGGGCTTCGACGTTTGCCACCGACTGGCGGGTGAGCAGATAGAGGAGGGGACCAAACGACCCCATCGCCAGGGTGACAACGATCCAGGGCCAAGGATTGCGGCCGATGGCTTTGGCATCCTGCCACATCCAGACCATGGCCAGAACTAACGCGATTACCAGGTCAGCAAAGACCTGAGCCGCCCCAAAATTCTGAAAGTGGGGCGCGATGATGCCCCAGTAGCCGTACTGCCAAAGGGCGATCGCACTCAGGCCACCAAATAAAACCAGGGTAAGAACAATCAGGCTGCGTTTCATCGCCAAACCTCGCTGTGTAGTGATAGGTTCAGTATTTGGCGTTTGCCCAAGACAATCAATTACCTCCGAGGTAATCAAGCCCCAGATGCCCAGCCTGTCCGCCACCCTCCGACAATTGCGCCAGGCCCGTCGGCTGAGTCAGCTAGAACTGTCCCTATGCCTAGAGGTCTCCCAGCGGCATGTGAGCTTTGTAGAAAGTGGCCGGACCAGACCCAGTCGGGCCTTGCTCATGACCTGGCTCCAGGAGCTAGAAGCACCGCTGGTGGTGCGCAATCAGGCTTTGCTGGAAGCAGGCTATGCCCCGGTCTACAGCCACCTGCCCCTAGATGACCCGGCCCTCGCCCAGGCGGACGCGGCCCTGCAACACCTGCTCAATGCCCACGACCCGATGCCCGCCCTGGTAATTGATGCCGGTTGGAATCTGCTGCGTCTGAATCGAGGCGGCCAATGGCTGGCGGCTACGCTGATGCCCGCAATTGATCTGGGAGACAGCCTGGGAAACGGTGCCTCAATTAATTTGCTAGATTTGCTGGCCCATCCAGAGGG
This sequence comes from filamentous cyanobacterium CCP5, assembly GCA_003017785.1. Classification (GTDB taxonomy): domain Bacteria; phylum Cyanobacteriota; class Cyanobacteriia; order Phormidesmidales; family Phormidesmidaceae; genus CCP5. The sequence goes on from PYEQ01000151.1 coordinate 6,394, forward strand.
GTTTACGAAACCCATCGTCAATTTGCAGGAGGTGGGTCCTGCCATGCTGTCAATTCTGCGCCACGAAGCCTCGATGCAGCCCGACCTGGCCCCCAGGGTAGAGGCGATCGCTGCACTGCTGGGCGATCGCCTCGGTTCCCAAAACCTGAATCAGCGGGAGCTTTCCCCAAGCACCCCTATTCTGACGACCCGCTACGCTACAGCCCATGGGGAGCTAGCCTTTTTCAGCACCTTCACCACCTTCGGTACCCCCAGGGACATCACCCTGGCCTCGCTGCGGGTAGAGCATTTATTCGCCGCTGATGACGCTACCCGAGCCTTGGTCAACGCCCAGGTTCGATAATCCCTCAATCGGGCCTCAGCTGCCGCGATAGGTACTGTAGGCCCAGGGCGATACCAGCAACGGCACGTGGTAGTGGCTATGGGTATCGGAGATGGCAAATCGAATCGGGATCTGATCTAAAAAGGCCGGTTCAGTCAGGTTGGGGGAATAGCTGCGAAAGTAGCCCCCCACTTCAAATACCAGCTCATAGGTGCCCACCGCCATTTCTTCAGGGGAAAGGAGCGGCTCATCGGTGCGCCCATCATCATTAGTGGTGACTGTCTTGAGCGCCGTTTTGATATCGGCCTGGGAATGGGAGTCTATGAGCCATAGCGTCAGCTGAATCGCGGCGGCGGGCTTGCCCAAAGCCGTGTCGAGGACATGCGTTGTCAATCCGCCCATTAAAAATCCTCGGCGCGTCAAAGATTACACCCAAAGGATATAGCACCCGAGGGCGATCACAAATTAGCGAAATCTAAAGAGTCAGTTTCTCTAGCCCAACCCATGACAAGCTCGACTTTGCTGCATATAGTGATCAGCAAGACTGCTCAGCCCAGCCTAAGACTGAGCAAGCCACCCTGAGGCAATCCCGATGGCTGAGCCCTCCCCCGAATCTCGATCTCCAGCTGAAGCCAGTCCATGGCCACGGCCGCCGCTGCAAATCGCCCACGGACCGGACATGGGCGGCGGGCTGCCGGTAATTCAATACTGGGCGGAGAAAACCCTGTCTTTAAAGGGGCTGCGGATCTGGCAAACCCTGCTTCACAAAAGCGCCTGTCTTTCCTGTGCCTGGGGCACTGGCGGCCAGAAGGGGGGCTTTCGCAATGAGCTGGGGGAACCCCTCCAGCGATGTATGAAAAGCGTGCAGTCGATCGCTGCAGAACTTGCACCGGGCCTAGAACCCCACTTTTTTGACCGCTATAGCCTCGGGGATCTCCAGGAGCTCACCTCTCTGGAGGCGGATCGGCTGGGGCGGCTGAGCTTTCCGGTGATTCACCGGGCCGGGAGCGATCGCTATGAGCCCATTAACTGGGAGGAGATCTTTGCCCTCGCCACCGTCGCCCTCCAGCCCCCCCCGGAGCGGGTAGCCTCCTACAGTTCGGGGCGATCGTCCAATGAGGCGGCCTATCTGCTGCAGCTGATGATTCGGGCCCTGGGCACCAACAACCTGGCCGACTGCTCGGATCTCTGCCACGCCCCTTCTTCGGTCGGGCTGAGCACCGTGTTTGGCACCGCCACCTCCCTGGTGAGCCTGGAGAGCTTGCAGCAGGCAGATGGGGTGGTGCTGATTGGCTCCAATGCCCCGGCCAACCATCCCCGGCTGATGAATGAGCTGATTCGACTGCGCGATCGCGGCGGCAAGGTAATCGCCATCAACCCGGTGCGGGAAATCGGGCTGGTCAAGTTTGGCTCCCCCGCCTTTCCCCTCAGTTCCCTGGTGCAGGGCTCAGAAATATCTTCCCTGTTTCTCCAGCCGATTCCTGGCAGCGATCTGGCCCTGCTGACGGGTATTCAAAAAGTGCTGCTGGAGAATGGCTGGGTTGATTTTGACTACCTGCAGGCCCACACCGAAAACTGGCAGGCGGTCATCGACCAGGTGTCCGCTACCGAGTGGGAATCCATTATCGCCACCTGCGGCCTCACACTGACGGAAATTGTTGCGGCTGCCGAGATGATTCACAGCAGCAAGAATGTCGTCTTCGCCTGGGCCATGGGCATCACCCACCAGGCTAACAGCGTTGATAACATCTACAGCATCGCCAACACCGCCCTGATGACCGGCAACGTCGGCAAGCCCGGCGCGGGGATGATGCCAATTCGCGGTCACTCCAACGTGCAGGGCTTTGGCTCCATGGGGGTGACGGCCCACCTCAAAGACAGCATTCGCGAGGCGCTGGAGCAGCTGCTGGGCAAATCGCTGAAGCGCGAATCGGGCTACGACGCCCGCGCCCTGATCGAAGCGGCGGATGCGGGCGAGGTAGATACGCTTCTGTGTCTGGGGGGCAACCTCTACGCCGCAAACCCCGATCTCACCCAGGCCAAGCGCGCCCTGGGCAACATCGACACGATCATCTATATGGCTACCAAGCCCAACCAGGGCCACTTCCACGGGCTGGCGCGGCAAAACACGATCATCGTGCCGGTCTTTGCCCGGTTCGAAAACCCCCACAAAACCACCGTGGAGTCGGGCAACAATTTTGTGCGCCTTAACAGCCCCGGCAAAACTCATCTGAAGGAGGCCGATCTGGTGACCGAGATCGACTTTTTGGCGGAACTGGCCCACCGCATCCATGGGGAAGATCCAATTCAGTGGCGGCGACTGCACGACACCCGTTACGTGCGCCAGCTGATCGCCCAGGCTATCCCCGGCTACGAAAAGATTGGCGAAATTGATGATACCAACGCTGAGTTCACCATTGGCGGGCGCATCTTTCTAGAACCCAAGTTTCCCACACCCTCGGGTAAGGCCGAAATGCAAACCACGCCGCTGCCCGACCTGACGCTGCCCACCCTGTCAGAG
>PYEQ01000152.1 GCA_003017785.1 filamentous cyanobacterium CCP5
TCTTTTTGAGTTTGAGCGATCGCAGCTTGAGCTTGCTCTGCCGTTCTCTCGATCTGATTTAAGGCCGCCTGGGTTTGCTCCTGCAGATCCTGTTGAGCTTTTTCAAAAGAGGCTTCTAGCTGGCTTGATGCCCCATCTACCCTCTTGAGGGTGGCAGAAACCTGCGATTGCAGCTGCTCAATGGCAGAGTCTTCTGCATCCTGCCAAGGTTTTCCGGCGGTAGCGACGGCAGCGCTGGCCGTTTGCACCGCTGCTTGAAGCTGCTCTTGCGAAGCCTCTAATGTTTTGGCTGTTTTGGCGATCGTGGCCGAGTTTTTCTCGGTTTGGGCGCTGGTATCACTGAGGCGCTGGGCTAGCATCTCTTGGGCCTGCTGGACCGTCTCACTCCCAGCATCTATCGATTCCACTGAAGCGTCCAGGCTGGCTTGGAATTGACTGAGGGCATCGGTTTTGGCCTGATCCAGATCGGCAGCTAGGTTCTGGGTAGAAGTTTCAACTTGCTGGACTGCAGTTTGAACCCGGTTTTGAAATACCTGCTCCGATTCTTCCAGGGTTTGGGTAGCGGTTTCAATCCGTTCAATCAGGGCTAGAACTTTTTGATCTAACTGATCTAGCCGACGCTGGTTCGCCTGCTCAAGGGTATCTTCTAGTCCAGCCGAGATTTTTTCGATTTGCGCACTGGCAGTCTGCACCTGCTCCTGAAACCGCTCTTGGGAATCGGCTAGAGAGGCTTTGAACTGTTCTCGGGGGGTTTCGACCTCTTCAATTGAAGCTTCCAGGCCAGATTCAAAATCCAATAACAGGCTGGTAAGATTTTCGGTTGAAGCAGACGGGGCTCGACTGCAAGCCGTGAGAGCCAGCAACGCGATCGCCGCCAACAGCGCTGTCAGCCGCCGGCCCCATTGATACAAGGTTGGCAAATTCATAGTGGGGTGAATTAAACATGGTCTGATTCGGACGATTGCATCTTAAGGCATATTTTTTTTTGAGCAATATCAAAGCCAGATTGGGAACGGTAGGTTCCCGTTCAAAACTCTACTACTCGACTGAGACAGGTCTCGGCTTGGACAGGTCCAGCATTAGACCAGACTTAGAAAACCCAGCGAAAACCCAGCCAGCGGTCCCGTAATCCATAGCAAGATTCCTTATAAATTTCACACCCCCATTAAGCAACCTCGAAAACTGCCGTAAATCCCCCCTTCAGCCCCCGAACTAAGTAATAATCTGAGGCAATCTCAAATCACTATAAACAGCACTCCATAGTAAGCAGTAAGTCATCATGGGACTCAGACAAGCGATTGAGAACAAACCTGTCAAGGAAGCCATCGTGGCCGACTGCAGCCGACTGATCGACGAACAGGTGGCTGCCAAAACGGGGATATCTGGCATGGCACTCAAGGCTACCTACGGCGTCGTCAAGGGAGTCGGCAAAGGCTATATCCCTGGTGCAATCGGCCGTCTGCTACCAGAGGCTTTCGCAGCCCTCGACCCCATGTGGCAAGAGGCCCAAGCGTCTGGCGATCCAGTTGCCTATATCAGCCAGCACCGATCCCGCGCTGCTGACACCCTGCTTAGCGTCACTGACCATCGAATTCGCAACTCTAGCGGCGTGGTGAAGGGCTCGTACAGCAAGCTGCGCAAATCCGTCAAAGGGGACGTCGAAGCAGCTATGCCGGGGCTCGCCAAGATCATCGATAGTCACACCAGCCCCGTCCTGAACGCCTAATCAAACCAGAATTACTGCAGGGGCGCACGGCGTGCGCCCCTGCTTTTTTGGGCATACGCCCTGTTTCAAAGGATTCTGGGCCTGTCCGATTTGGCTCAGCTAGGCAAAATCAAAGAATTCGGTAGCGGGTTAACCCCGTAGTCTGGCATCGGCCGATAGTCTGCCGCATCCAACCGCTTAATCCGATCTGAGAACGTTTCATAAAAGCGCTCCAGACAGTCGCAAAGCCAGTTTTGGTAACCTTTCCAGCGATCGCAATCGCCCACGTCAACATCAGTCAGCGTGCAATAAATCGAGCAGGTCTTTGGATCGCTATCGTCCCATACCAGGGGCAACCCAATGGCCGCTGTGATCCGATCCTGCTCCTGGGCCAGCAGATAAAAATGGGGATGCGCATCTTCACCCGAGAGTAACAGTTCAGCATGAAAACTCTGGTGCTCCCGGTCAATCACGCCATAGAGGCGGAAATCAGCCCGGGCGATGGCAAACCCCATGGCGCTGTCAGTCACCGGTGCCCCGGCCTTGATAATGCTGCCCCGCCGCTCCAGCCGTTCACACAGCTGATTCCAAAAGGCCAGATTTTCCTCCTGAGTTTCTGTCAAGGGCTCAGGCTCAGGTTCGAGTTCGGACTCAGGCTCGAAATCCAAATCAGCATCTGTGGGAGTAGAAGCGCCGTTTAAAGTCTTGGGCTGAACCACCAGGGTGAAGTTGGCAGCCGCATCTTTGCCAATCTTCCACACATCAACAGCGATCGCCCAAAACCGACTCGTTGGACGACCAACCTGATTCAGCCATGCCAGCGTCTGCTGGTGCTGGGCAGAGAAGTCACTCGCAACCCATACCACTATCGGCAGTCCGGCAGCGGCCCCGGTCACGACCTGACCTAAGTAAGCCGCAGCTTGATGCGGCTGGAGCTGAGGCACAATCAGCACAGCCTGATCCTGCTCCATGTCCTGGCAATAGAGAGCTTCGCCCTGATCGGCGATCGCCTGTTCAAGATCGACCCCATCAGCCAGCCTCAGCTCAAACCCCAGGGCTTCGCCCAGCAGCTGCAGAGTATCAGCGTCTGCCATCCAGCGAATGAAATCGGCCTGCTCCTGCCAAAAATCAACCGGCTGAATCTGCTCTAGTCGTCTTAGCCTGGGCCTAGCAGGTTGCTTGGGCATCGGTTCGTCGTCAAATAGCGCTTAATACCTGATCCTATAGCGCCCGGGCGGCTGTCCGCAAAAGAAATTCTGCTGGAGACCGGCCATGGAGTCATGGAATATGCTTGGCAGTTCGTTGCCGGCTATCCTATCCCATGCTTTTTTTCACATGTTCCATCACCCGAATTTTCCGGGCATCATCTCCCTTGAGCTTGGGCAGATAGGCAAAATCTATCTTGGTTGTCATGGCCAAGTGCTGTTTAATCTGTTCCTTATTCGCCATGGCTATTTCCTGGGTTGGGTTGTACGAAGAGTTGAAAAAAGGCTGACTTAGTAGAACCAGCGTCAGCCCGCAATCATTACCGTGAAGTTTTTCAAACTCTTACCTCTTCAATCTAAAGCAATATCCTCTCCGGCGACAAAAATGGTCGGCCTTTGTCTGAGCTAGGCTAAAAGCCGGATCAGGGAAAAATCTATGGCCCCAGCCGGATTAAGCGTAATTGTTATAGGCGGTGGAGCAGCCGGTTTTTTTGGGGCGATCGCCGCCGCCGAAGCCTCCCCCCAGGCTTCAATCACCCTGCTGGAAGGCGGGCGAGATTCCCTCACAAAAGTGCGCCTATCGGGCGGGGGGCGATGCAACGTTACCCACAGCTGTTTTGACCCGGCCCTGCTGGCCCAGCAGTACCCCCGTGGCGGTCGAGCTCTGCGGGGGGCCTTCAGTCGATTCCAACCCCAGGACACCGTGGCCTGGTTTCAACGGCGGGGCGTACGGCTCAAGACCGAAGCTGATGGTCGCATGTTTCCCACCACCGACGACTCAGCCACCATCGTCAACTGTCTCCAAGCAGAAGCCCGCCGAGTCGGAATCCAGGTGCGCACCCGTGCCGCCGTTACCAACATCAGCCAAACGGTTCGCCAGAGCGATCCCCCGTTTCGCGTAGAACTCAAGTCTGGAGAAGTGCTGTGGGGCGATCGCATTTTGATGGCCACTGGCAGCAGCCCGATCGGCTACCGCCTAGCAGCAGGGCTTGGCCACAGGATAGTGCCGCCGGTGCCTTCGCTGTTTACCTTCACCGTCAGGGACACCCATCTCCAGGCCCTAGCCGGGGTGTCGGCCGCTCCGGTGACGGTGAGCCTGCGGCTGCCGGAAAGCAAACCCCTGAGCCAAACTGGTCCCCTACTAATCACCCACTGGGGATTTAGCGGACCTGCCGTCCTAAAGCTCTCCGCCTGGGGCGCGCGATCGCTGCACCAGCATCGCTACCGGGCGATACTCACCGTCAATTGGCTCCCCGATCGCCACTTTGATGCCCTGCGGACAACTCTGCTAGACACTAAAGCTACCTGGGCTAAGCGCCAACTCACCACCCAGAGTCCCTTCCCTTTGACCAAGCGCCTCTGGCAGTACCTCCTACAGCATCGGGCTCAGCTTTCCCCTGACCTGACCTGGGCAAATCTGTCTAAAAAACAGCTCAATACGTTAATTAACAGTCTGCTTCAAGATGACTACACCGTTAGCGGCAAAGGACAGTTTAAGGATGAGTTTGTCACCTGCGGCGGCATCCCCCTGCCGGAAGTCAACTTCAAAACCCTAGAAAGTCGTCGCTGTCCCGGGCTGTTTTTCGCTGGGGAGATTCTAGATGTAGATGGAATCACCGGCGGTTTTAACTTTCAAAACGCCTGGACCACCGGCTGGATTGCCGGGCAGTCCATGGCTAGATCAGCCGAGATCAGCAAAAGCCCTAGCGTAGCTGACAAAACTTCCGAGTCCGGTCAAACTCTGGATCCTGCCAGGAATAGGCAAAATGGCTAACCCCATTGAGCTGAGGCAGCGCCTGCTGAAGCGCCTGCATCTGGACTTCTAGAGCCGGGCGGTTGTAAGTGTTTTGGCCCCAAATACCGGCGATCGCCGGCTGGATTCGCTCGGGCGATCGCACAGCCAACACCCGCCGCACCTCATCTAAAATACAGCCCGTGTGGCCACAAACCGCATAGGCCATCGGGTGCCAGGACAAAGTTAAGGGAAAGCGGTCCCATTGCTGCAGCCGGGAATCAAAGCCCCCCGTACCAACCGTTTGATTGCCTCCGGGGAAAAACACAGCCCCTGTCGGCAGCCCGCGCTGCTGTACCGGAGCCGTCACCTGATTGAGAAAATCAATCACCCCCTGGGAGGCATGGGCCACCGACAGCTGCCACAGCTGCTGCTGTAAGCGCCAGCGGCGATCCGCAACCGTTAGCGAACTCTCTGGGCCAAAGGGCACCCGGTTCTGCCACAGGGGCTCCCCCTCGTCGAGATATAGCCGATCCATCTCAGCAATGTCAGACTCCAAGAGGTGGCCGCGACTAATATAGCGGCGGATTAGTTCTTGCCCCTGATAGTTTAGAGCTCGACCCAGCAGGGCATTGCGAGAGGCGGAGCCATAGATCCATAGATCGTCAACTCCGTCAGCCACGGAAGCTGCTCCGGTGCCACGGGGATAGCGAACATAGTCAAACAAGACCCCATCCGGATTGCGTCGTAAGATTTGCTCCAGCATTCGGCGGTAGTCTTGCTGGGCCTGGGGATGATAGGGGTCTATGAACACCTCTTCATGGCCAGCAGACCCATTTGACTTAGCAAACGCGAGGGTATCTTGCCCCTGACCATTGCGGGCAAGCACCTCTTGACGATCCGGGCGCTGGCCGTAGGAGTAGCCAAAATTCAAGGTAAACAGCCAGGCATGGACTTCCATCCCCCGGTCCCGGCCTTTAGCGATCGCCTCAGCAAATAGATCCCGCCGTTCGTACCCCGTTGATCGCACCACTGACGACCAGGCCGTCGGGTTGTCGGCCTGGGGCAGCAGCACCTGCCCCCCGTAAAATACCTCAACAAAAATCTGGTTGTAGCCCAGATTAACGGTGCGGTCTAAAACCGCCTCCAAAATACCTGGCTGCAAATCGCAGGGATACAGCCGCACCCAGGTGGCCTGCTGTCGAGGCCAGGTGCGATCGCGACAGACCTGAAGCTGCTGTCTATGCTGCTGTACTACCTGCCGATAAGTCGCCTGGGCCGACTCATCCGCGCTATCAGTGAAGGCCGCTTTGCGTAACTCCTCCTTGCGGAGGGCCTCTGCCTGGGAAACCTGACAAAACGCATTGAGGGCCTGAGCCTGAGCCTGCCCAGAGCTCAAGAGCCCACCGAGTCCGAGCCCCAAGCTCAGTCCAAACCCTAGCCACCGGGACAGCCTGCCCATAGAACGATATTTCTCTCTAGGATTGAGCAAGGCCATCACCACCAAGTCGCTATCCTCATTCCGCTTATTAATAACGACAAAGTTTAACCCTGATTAGTGCCTATCGGTGGGCAGGGCATCAATATCCCCTTCTACCTCAAAAAACTTCTCCAACAGGAGCCTCAGCTTCATCCGCTGAATGTGAGGCCAGCCACCGTTCATCTCAATATCTTTGAGTAGCGCATACAGACGCTGACGGTTGGTCGGTAGAGCATCCCGAAACAAACTTTCTCTGATCTGCCGGTGCATCTGCTCCAAAACTCGCAGCAGATCCAGCAGCGCCAGCCCATCTCCCTGGCGACTCATCGCAGCAATTTCAATGGCCTCAGCAATAGCCTGAAGATCCTCAGCCATGGCCTCGTCGAAAAGAGATAGCGGTTGCTCTGCCATAGAATCCAAGAACGAACGCCTACTTCCCCACAACTTTACCGCCAGTTCAGGCCCCTGATCGGACAAATGCCATCGTCCTAAGACGCAGATTTCTTTCCTGACGGCAACTGAAGCGGCTTAGCAGACTCCCCGAGGCAGTCCTCGTTCGTCGACTCCCTGCCTAGAATTCAACGAACGAAAGGCGACACAGCCATGTAGAATGCATAACTGAGGCTCAATTCTAGCGTTCGGCACTGCAGCTGCTCATTCGAGACTGTATACAGTGCTTAATGCTGTCAGGGCATTGAAAAGCTGTTTAAGGCTTAGACCACCTTAAAGCCCGTCTACGTCCTTATTGAATAGATATTTGGCTTTGCTGACCGCCCGGAGCCGACTACATCAAAGTTCCCTTGGCAGGGATTTAATCATACTGATTTGAGGTTGACCATGAGGTATCGCGCCCTGATCGTTGCATTTCTGGCAATTTGCCTGAGTGTACTCACCGCCTGCAGCGAAGCCCCCCAAGCCACCAGCGACGCCCCCCTGACCTATGACCAGATTCGTAACACCGGTCTGGCCAACAAGTGTCCTCAGCTGTCCGAAGTGAGTCGGGGTTCCATCGAAATTGATCCCAATCTTTCCTATCAGATTGTGGATATGTGCATTGAGCCAACCGCTTACTTCGTAAAAGAAGAGCCTTCCTCTAAGCGCCAGGAAGCTGAATATGTACCTGGCAAAATCCTAACTCGCTACACCTCCAGCTTGGATCAGGTAAGGGGTGATCTAGTTTTAGAAGATGACGGCAGCTTCACCTTTTATGAGAAAGACGGGCTGGATTTTCAGGCCATCACTGTACAGCTACCGGGCGGCGAGCAAGAGCCTTTTCTCTTTACCGTTAAAAATCTAGTGGCCCACTCCCAGCCTGGCCTGAATGTTATCAATACTTCCACCGACCTAGAAGGAGATTACAAAGTGCCTTCCTATCGCACTTCCAACTTTCTGGATCCCAAGGGTCGTGGTCTGGCTACCGGCTATGACACTGCTGTAGCTCTACCCGCTCGCGGCGATAGTGAAGAGTTGGTTCGAGAAAACACCAAAGCCTTCGATATCGGTCAGGGCCACATCTCTCTGCTGATATCCCGCATTGACAGCGCAGCCGGTGAATTTGGCGGCACTTTTGTAGCCACTCAGCCTTCAGATACCGACATGGGTACTGCTGAACCGGTGGATATTAAGGTTCAGGGCGTGTTCTACGGCCGCATCGAACCTAAGGGCGTTGCCTAGACGACTTTCTCGAGTAGACTTGACGATTTCTGAAAAACTTTCTTCAAGGAGCAGCTAGCCTGCTCCTTTTTTCGTGGCTTCCGACTTTGGGGAACGAAGTCATTAGAATTAGACAAGTACGTTCCAGTAAATGAAATCCTCTAGCTATTCCTGGCTGATTTAAGCCGAGGAATTGTTTAACCTGCCTGCTTCCCCCGTCACGATCATGGCTTTTTCTTCGATTACGAGATCGCTCCAGCGCTCTGCCCTCACCCAGGATCTGCTTAGCAAGCTAGAGCAGCAGTCAAAAATCCACCTGAATGGCGTCCCGCGATTACCCAAGGGGCTGGTGGTGTCAGCCTTGGCCCAGGTCCAGGAAAAGCCACTGTTGGTGGTCACCGCCACCCTGGAAGAGGCCGGTCGCTGGGCCGCTCAGCTAGAGGCGATGGGCTGGGGGACGGTGCAGTTCTATCCCACCTCCGAGTCTTCACCCTACGACCCGTTTGATCAGGAATCAGAGATGACCTGGGGCCAGCTGCAGGTGCTGGCGGACTTGCAGCTAGGCGCTTCCCAGTCCTGGCGCTATGCGATTGTGACGACAGAGCGAGCGCTCCAGCCCCACCTGCCGCCAGTTTCCGCCTTTGAGCCCTATTGTCTGAAGCTACAGAAAGACCAGTCTATCAACCTCAAGACCCTCAGCCAGCGGCTGGCCCGCCTTGGCTACGATCGCGTCTCCACCGTAGAAACCGAGGGCCAGTGGGCCCAGCGGGGAGACATCATCGACGTGTTTCCCGTGGCCTCGGAGCTGCCGGTGCGGTTAGAACTCTTTGGCGATGAGCTAGAGCGCCTGCGAGAATTCGATCCTGGCACCCAGCGATCGCTCGACGCCATCGACCAGCTGGTACTCACCCCCACGGACTACGCTCCGATCATCATGGAGGCGCTGCAGGAAACGGGACTGACGGACAAATTACTATCTGAAGAGGCTCGCGAAGGGCTAGCAGAGGGGATTTTGCCGGAGGGCACCCGTCGCTGGCTGGGGCTAGCTTTTGATCATCCCGCTTCCCTGCTGGACTACCTGCCGGAGTCGTTACTGGTGGCCCTGGACGAGCCCGACCAGTGCCGGGCTCATAGCGATCTCTGGGTAGAGCACGTGGAAGACCACTGGCAGTCGCTCGAGAGCGAGATCGCTATTCCCAGGCTGCACCGCCCCTTTACGGAAAACCTGGAGCTGGCGGAAGTCTTCCCCCAGGTGCATCTGACGGAGCTAGCGGAAGAAAGTAAGGGGCTCAACCTGGCCAGCCGCCCAGTACCCGTGCTGCCCCACCAGTTTGGCAAGCTGGCCCAGACCCTCAAAGTGGAGCGCGATCGCAACTTTTCCATCTGGCTAGTGTCGGCCCAGCCCTCGCGATCCGCCTCTCTGCTGCAAGAACACGACTGCCC
>PYEQ01000153.1 GCA_003017785.1 filamentous cyanobacterium CCP5
CAGGTAGCGCATCCCCGTGTCGTATATGTAGAGAGACCCCATTTCGGTGGCCCCGCCCGGGCCGCCGCCAGTCATCACCAGCACCAGGTCAAAAATGCCAAAGGCCAGGGCAAATCGGAACAGCATGGCGATCACGATCTGGGGCATGATTAGCGGCAGGGTAATCTGCCGGAAGCTCTGCCAGGGAGAAGCGCCGTCGATGGAGTGAGCCTCATAGAGATCCTGGGGAATGGACTGCAGTCCGGCTAGCAGCAATATCGCCACAAACGAAGTCGTTTTCCAAACGTCGGCGGCGATCACCGCCACCATTGCCCAGATCGGATCTCCCAGCCAGCTAATGGGCTCTTGGATGACGTGAAACCAGTTCATCAACATGTCATTCCAAACTCCGAACTGGTCGTTGAAAATCCAGCGCCAGGCCAGGGCAATCAGCGCCGTCGGCAATGCCCAGGGCAGAATCGCAATGGTGCGCACCAGCCCCCGTCCCCGAAAGGCCTGATCTAAAGTCAGAGCGATACCCAGCCCCAGCAGCAGCTCAAAAATCAGGGACACCACGGTGAAGACCGCTGTGTTCCAGATGCTGTTCCAGAAACGGCCGTCTAAAAAGAGACGCACGTAGTTGTCGAATCCGGTGAATTCCCGGATGAGATTGGTGCTGAGGTTTTCTGTAAACAGGCTGGAGGCAAAGGCCCAAATGATTGGGTAGGCATAAACCAGCAGTAGCACCAGCAAGGCCGGGATGATCAGATACCAGCCGGTGCGTCGTTCTCTCTGGCGAATGTAGTCTTGGGTCATGGTGCAATCTAACTAACGGGCGGGTCAAAAACAGTCATGGGCTCAGCTGTCACCTAAGCGTCAGCATTGCGCCTGCCGCTGTTGAGCACGCGGCGGCTTTCTCCGGCGGCTTTCTCCATGGCCGCTTCTGCCGTCATTTGATTGGTCAGGGCAGAACTCAAGTAGCGCTGCAAAATATCCGATAGCTGAGCATACTGACCCACCGGCGGACGCGGCGTGGCAAATTCAGCCACCGCCTTAAGCTCTTCGTAGTGGGGATAAGCATTCAGCACGTCTACGTCGGTAAACAAATCTGGACGACTGGGCACGTAGGCGTTCTCGATGATGAACTGCTTTTGACTTTGTCGAGCGGTGAAAAATTCGACGACTTTCCATGCTTCGTCGGGGTGGGGAGTTGACTTTGAAATCGCAAATCCCCAGCCCCCTAGACAAGCCGCAGGCTCCTGTCCCGGCGCATGGACCATTGGTTTGAGAGCGACCTTGCCCCGGACCGGTGAATCTTCCGCATTCACCTCAGCCCAGGCATAGGGCCAGTTGCGCATAAACATGGCGTTGCCATTTTCAAAGGGGCGTAGGGCATCTTCTTCGAGGTAGTTGGTCACCCCAGCGGGAGTAATGCCGGTCTCAATGGTGCTACGTAAAAACTCGACGGCCTGCACCGCTTCTGGCTGGTCCAAACCCACTTCCAGGGTGTCTGCATCAATCCAAAAGCCACCGTAGCCGGTGATGATTTCTACGAAGTTGGTAACCAGTCCTTCATACTGCAATCCCTGCCAGACATAGCCCAGATCGACGTCGGTTTCTGCCTGGGCTCGCTGGGCAATTTCCTTAAGTTCTTCAAAGGTTTCGGGGGGGGCAACTCCCAGCTGGTCGATGATGTCAGTGCGATAGTAAAGCATGCCAACATCAGATCGGAAGGGGAGCCGATAAAGGCCGTCTTGATAACGACCGCTGGCTAAATCAGCCGCAGAGAAACTGTCTAGATCTAGGCCAGATGCTTCGATTCGCTCTGATAAATCCATGACCCAGCCTGCGGCTGCAAACTTGGGAATCCAAACCACGTCTGAGTAAATCAAATCGAAGGGGGAATCACCCAGCAAGAAAGAGGTGGTGTAAAGATTTTCGACGGAGTCGGCGGCATTGGGCCCTTCAATTAAGTTGATGTCAATATCCGGGTTTTCCTGCTCAAATTCATCGATTAGGCCCTGCAGCTGGTCCATTTCCACGGATCGGACAATGAATGAAATGGACACGGGCTGATCCTGGGCTAGCAGCACCGCGCCGTATCCCAAGACGGCGATAAATGCTGCGATCGCTAAACTCCAGGGAAATCCAGGTATCCACCGGCGTAGCTGGCTACCCCAGACCGATGGCCAAGTTGGCCATTTCGATGTCCTATCCATTGATTCGCCACTTTCCTAAATCGGCAAAGAGTAGGGTATTTACAACCGAAATATTCGGTAATTACCCTACCTCCTTATCTATTAGTGGATGAGCGGGGGATAAGGCATCATCTATCGAAAGCAGGATTTCGCTCCAATGTAAAAATTGTTGTAGAAAATCAAGCTTCTTAATTGTTAATAGCTACTTGGCCCTGCCATGGCATTGCTTAAACTTCTGACCGCTACCGCACCAGCAGGGCTGATTGCGTTTGGGCCACAGCGGCGGCAGCTGATCCCCCTCCAGGTAGATCCAGCCCCCCCGATGGCGGCCAAAGCGCGATCGCTCATGGATCTGCCCCATTTGCCCTGCCCGATACACCGCCACAAATTCCACTATCCCTATCTGATCCGAGGGGAGTCCCTGGTGGGTGCTGACAATTCTCAGCCCTAGCCACTCGGTGCTCTTGATGGTCTGAGCCAGCTGCAGGCGCTCATCGGGACTCCGCTGGCTGGGGTGGTGGGTGGCTATGAGGTAGTCAAGGTTGCCTGTGCAAAAGGCCGAATAGCGGGATCTCATCAGGGCCTCCGCCGTCGATGGCAGGGTGGTGCCCTGGAGGTAAGGCTGACAGCAGGCGGAGAAGAAATCTCCGCTGCTGCAGGGGCAGAGTTGAATGGACGGGGTCTGGGAAATGGCAATATCCTCCCTGGGGCCAGCGAATGGAAATCCAAGTAGTCGAAAGCGAGGCCTGCCTCGGAAGGCCGGTGAGTCTGGCCGTATGGGACCAAAAGTTAGGTTAGCTCAACGCTGTTAGGATAAAGCCTGGTCGCATTTTGCATCCTGCTTGAGCCAGTCCCGTTCCCCCCAGTCGTCAATTAGTGCCGGTAGTCTTTACGCCCTCCTCGCCTATGGTTCTTGGGGGCTGCTACCGATTTACTGGAAATTTTTTCAACAGAGTTCGGCGATCGAGGTGCTCAGCCACCGGATGATCTGGTCCCTGGTGTTTTTGAGTGGCATTTTGCTGGTGCAGCAGCGGCAGGCGGAGGTGGGGGCTTTGCTGAGATCGCCCCGGCGATTGGGGGTGTTGCTGGCCTCAGCTACCCTGCTGACCTGCAACTGGGGTCTATACATATACGGAGTTAATACCGATCGTGTCGTCGAGACCAGCCTGGGCTACTACATCAATCCCCTGGTTACCGTGCTGCTGGGGTTTCTATTTTTAAAAGAGCGGCTGCATCGGGGTCAGCAGGTGGCCGTGGTGCTAGCAGCGATCGGCGTCAGCTATTTTGTCTGGCAGTTTGGCTCGGTGCCCTGGATTGCCCTGGGGCTGGCTTTTACCTTTGCCTTCTACGGTCTACTGCGCAAGGTAGTAGCGGTTGCGCCGATGGTCGGCCTGGCGGTGGAAACCTTAATGATTACCCCGGTGGCTCTGCTTCTAGTGGGCTACTGGCAGGCTACCGGGGTCGGCCACTTTGGCACCACCCTGCCCCTCAGCCTGCTGTTTGTAGGAGCCGGGGTCATGACCTCTATGCCCCTGCTGTGGTTTAACAATGCCGCCAAGCGACTGCGGCTATCGACCCTGGGATTTTTTCAGTACCTGGCTCCGTCGGTGCAGCTGATTTTGGGCATATTTCTGTTTCGTGAACCCTTTACCCCGACCCACGGAGTGACCTTTAGCTGTATCTGGATGGCCCTGCTGCTGTATTCCATGACGTCTTTTTTACAGCGAAAAGCCGTAACCCCAAAATCAGATCTGAACTGATTGCCACAGGGGGCAGTGGAGAGGCGGTGATGGGGGCGATCGCTCCCAGATTAGAGAAAGCGATTAGCCCGCAGGGACGGGTGCGAAGGGTTCTGGTAAACTCTCCGTATTTATACTGAGCCAGGGTCAATGGTCATCAAGTCAACGCCTATTTGATTCGGAATTCACGGAACTTTTACGGCTAAACCCTCTGCAGCCTGTAACGATTGATACGTTACTGATTTTGCCGCAAGGTAGTGAGCTGAATGGGCTTAGCAGGTAATCGTAAAGACTGGGTCTACACCCTGGGCACGACGGGGGATACCGTCGTCTACGTTTTTCCGAATGGAGATGCACTGCTGGAGCGGAGTAGCTGTCTCGATGATCGGGCAATTGCCGATTCCCATGAGTATCTGGAGGAGGCTGGGGGGCGAAACTCGATCCGGGCTGCTGAACTCCCACCGTCGGAGGAAAGCAATGAGCTTAGGAGCGATGATTTTAAGACTGATGATTTTAAGACTGATGATCTTAAGACCCTAGAGAAACGACTCTTAGACGCCGGACTGATTACCTCCGCTCAGTATTCCGTTGCCTCCTACGATCAGGCCATTACGGGAATGAGCCTGCTTGAGGTGCTAGAAATGCGGGGATGGCTTGCCGCTGCGGATTTCTAGGCTGGTCGCCTCTGGAAGCCCCCTGGGAACGGCTGTGTTTCCTGGTGTCACTGGATTGCTCAGCTCGGTCTAAACCTTATTGAAGATTTGCGGTAGGTGGCTCAGCCTAGGGCCTAGGATCGATCCGTGTAGTCTGAATTAGGCAAAACTTGGTAGGGCAAAACATCCATGGCGATCTCGACCGTTTCCAAGCTAGGGGCGATCATTCGCTCCCCGATTGGCAAAAAGCTGGTGACCGGTATCACCGGCCTGGGGCTCGTACTCTTTGTGCTGGTGCACATGCTGGGCAACCTCACCCTGTTCATCAGTGCCGATGCTTACAACGCCTATGCCTACCACCTGGAAAACTGGGGGCCATTGCTCTATGGCATTGAGGCCCTGCTGCTGGTGTCTGTTCTGTTCCACGCGGCCCTGGGCATCGAAATCTTTGCCAGCCGCCTGCGATCGCGGCCCCGGGTCTATGCCGACTACGTCTCTGCCGGACAAAAATCGGCGGATAGGCCCAGCTACCAGAGCGTCAGTTCTCGCACCATGATCATCACGGGGACTCTGCTGGCGGCGTTTTTGGTGGCCCATCTGCTGACGTTTAAATTTGGTTCCTACTATCCCGGCGAAGTAGACGGCCATCAGGCCCGGGATCTGGCCCGGTTAGTGATTGAAAAATTTCAGCAGCTCTACTTCACCCTCAGCTACACCGCAATCATGGCTTTCCTGGGGCTGCACCTGCGCCATGGAATCTGGAGCGCTCTCCAGTCGCTGGGAGTCCTAGGCCAGGGGGTGCGGCCCCTGGTGTTTGGGCTAGGGTCCCTGCTGGCCCTGGCGATCGCCGCTGGATTTGTGGCGCTGCCCTGGGCGATTTACGCTGGGTTCGTGGGCTGAGTCCGGGGGCGATCGCGGCCTGTCTTGGATAGCGGCCTCTCGATAGAGGTGGCCATCCCAACTCCGGTCTAAGATGAGGCATTCTCAATACCTCAGGACCGACCCATGATTCCTGCTTGGCTTGTGATTGCCGGGGTGGCGATCGCGATCGGGACCGCTGGCAGTGCCATTCCCACCAGCGGGCGTAAATGGTTTCGCCATTTGCAGCGCCCCGCCTGGCTAACGATCGAGCAATTTATTCCCTTAATTTGGACCGTCGTCTTTATCTGCGGTGGCTGGTCGGCCTACATAGTCTGGGAGCAAAATCCTGGCAGCGGCGAGACTGGCTGGCTGATGGCAGGATATGCGCTCTTAGAACTGGTCACGGTGTCCTACACCGTGGCGATGTTGCGAACCCAAAAGCTGACGGTGGGCCTGGTGATCGGGGCTTCGGGCTTGGTGATCGGGTTAATTTTGGCTGGACTTGTGCTGCAGATCCAGGCGATCGCTACCCTGCTGCTGCTGCCCTATCTGCTCTGGAGTCCGGTGGGCACCTTCATCACCTGGCAGATGATGCAGCTAAATCCCGATCAGACTTAAGTTCCCACCTCGGGGGTGATTTACATTCGTTCACTTTAGTACTGGGCAGGAAAATTTCCCAATCGTGCAATTCTCAAGGGTTTGAGCCGGTTTGCAGACCACTTGGCTTAAGTTCTGCCTAAATCCCTAAAGGTCGATGGATGCTTGGCAGCCTAGAGCGCACACTGAAACCAGTTGAGCAAACCAGGTAAGCAGCCAGGAGTTCCCGATGCAGCTAGGTTTTCTTTCTCAGTCCTACAGCCCCAGCCGATCTCCCTTGGTCGGTATTTCGAGTGGACAAAGGGGCAGGGTGTTAAGCCGATCTGATCAGATCAGACAGTTTACTGACTGCCAGCGCCACCGGCTCGGTGAAGACTTGCGTTTTTTAGGCCGCTCCGATCAGGAGTAGAGGCGACCAGAGGCTTGTCTTGATTAGACGTCCATAGTCAAGACAATGGGGGCGGGCTTCCTTTCATCTGAGCAGTCGAATCTGGAATGGTGACACAAAACAGATGCCTCGAACTGTGCTCGAGAGGGCTCTCGTCCCTTTTCTCATGCTTATGGCAGTGGCCTTTACCGCAGCCGCTGCCTGATCGGCGCTAAAGCCGTGGTGAATTCAGATCGATCCAGAAACCGCTGAGATAGCGATCGGGCCAATGGTTTGGTCGATCGCCAGTCGGGTAGGCCCCCAAGTCCTGGGGATTTCAGGGATTACCGATGGCCTAACCAGCTCGGCCAAACCACTAAACACACGATTAGAAAACCCTAAACAGCCAAAGCCTATGACTCCCTCAGACTTGCTAAAGGCCATTGGGGCTAACGAAATCGAGGATATTCCTCCCCAAGACAAAACCAGCCGCCGCTGGTCTCACGCAGACCGTAGCCAGCGGGGTCATAGCCCTGACAGACGCTCCAGTTCTCGCTCTGACCAGGAATAGTCGAAGACGGTCTGGCAGATACGGTTACTGACCCGAAGCTGCCCCTCCTGGCGGGTAACGATGCCAGAAAGGGCCAGCTCAACGGTTTCTGGGCCGCTGTCGGCTGGCACCATAGCCCCCCGGAGGATCTGCTGGTAGAGGCTGAGCAGACTTACCACAAACGTTGGGCTAAATTTATCGTTGTGCAAAATCCGATCGCGGATGGTTTTCAGATGTTCTGGCTCGTCCTGGATTTCCCAGTTTTGAATGATGTGCGATCGCACTAGAGACTCTACCCAGGCGGCCTCTTGTTCCTTTTCTGGGGGCGTGGTCGCTGAGCGCACTAGCTTACAGAGTTTTTGGGTCAGAAAAGGCTGCCCGCCGCTCCAGCCTAGCAGCTCCCGCAGCACCGCTTGCGGATCAGCGACGGCCTCCGTTATGCCCCCTAGCAGGGGTTGGGCTTCATGGATCTGAAAGCCATTCAGCTCGATCGCCTGCCCTACGTTAAAGGGGGTGCGTTGCTTGTCGTGGATCAGCTGGGAAGGGGTCGCCACCCCCAGCAGCACAAAGGTCAGCCGCTTGTATTTGGGCTGATCGGCCCGGCGATTGAAGCAGGTGCGCAGCAGAATAAAAAAGTCGTCGGTGGCAAAGTCTAAGCTCAGCACGCTGTCGATTTCATCGACAAAAATCACGATGTTGCTAGACATCTGCTCCAGCACCACGCTGTTGATAAACTCCCCCAGCCGCTGCACCGGGGTGAGAAACTGGCGATCGCGCCACCAGCTGCGAATATTCACCTTGTCCAGCAGGTTTAGGCTGCTGGCGATGCCGTAGGCTAGCCCGGCGTACCACTGCTCCGGGGTGGTCTGGCGGTTGCCAATTTCCGAAATGTCGATCGCGGCGCAGGCAGTGCCCTCCATTTGCAGCCGCTGGCTGATCTGCACCCGCAGGCTAGATTTGCCCATCTGCCGCGCGTTCAGGATGTAGCAAAATTCCCCCTGCTTCAAGGCCCGGTACAGGTGGCGATCGGCCTGACGGACCACGTAGGTCGGCGCATCCATGGGCAGGCTGCCCCCCACCTGGTAGTCAAACGAGGCGGGCAGGCGGGCGCTACGCAGCAGGGCGTTTTCGATTTCTAGCTCCGCCTGGGTGGCTTTTAGCAGCTCCATGGCCTGGGTTAGAGCCCTAGTGCGTTCCTGGACTTTATCTTCTAGGGTCTGATTGACCTTGGCCAGGTCATCGCGAGCTTCCTGAAGGGCCTGATTTTTCTGCTCCAGGGTGCGAGTGAACTGCAACCGTTCGGCTTCTGCCTGCTTCCGCTGGGTGATGTCTTGAAAGGCCACGATCGCGTACTGCACCCGTCCCTGCTGATCGAAGATGGGAGTGGCCCAGGCCTCGATTGGGGTGATAGTGCCGTTGAGACGGATTTCAAGGTTATCGGTGGTGTGACTCTCTCCCTTGAGGGCACGGCTAATCGGCATTTCATCCACCGGATACACCTCAGTGGTGCCGGCTAGATAAATGTTGTACGCCTCAGAGAGTTGATCATAAGTAATGTTTGAATCAGCGCTCTGGCCCATCATGGTGGTCGCCAAGTGGTTGGTATATACCGGACGCCCGTGCTGATCGATCACCGCGATGCCCACCGGCAAGGCTTCCAGAAACTGGTTCAGCCGCCCCTCGCTTTCCCGCAGGGCCGCCTCCGCCTGCTGGCGCACCTGCACTTCCTGGCGCAGGTGGGTCAGCAGTTCAGTTTGGGCCTGTCGGGCCAGCTGTTCCTGAGTGCGGGCGGTTTTTAGCTGACGCACATAGTCTAGAGTCTTGAGGGTAGTGATCTCCAGATCGTCGAAGTTGATTGGCTTAGTAACAAAGTCAAACGCCCCCTGGTTCATGGCGGTGCGAATGTTGTCCATGTCCCCATAGGCGGACACCATCACGGCTTTGATTAGGGGATGTTCTTCCCGCATCCGATTGAGCAGGGTCAGCCCGTCCATCTCCGGCATGTTGATGTCAGCTAGCACCACATCCACATCGGTTTCGGTTTTGAGCATCTCCAGGGCTTCAAGGCCATTGTGGGCAAAGACAAACTCCAGATGCCCCTTGCGAATCTGCCGCCGAAATTTCTGCCGCACTAGCAGTTCTAGATCCGGCTCGTCGTCCACGACCATAATTTTGGCGACCATAGGCAGGTAGGGAATGAGGGAGTGAGAGGATGAGGAGTTAGGGGGATAGGGGATAGGAGATAGGGAGGAGTGGGGAGG
>PYEQ01000154.1 GCA_003017785.1 filamentous cyanobacterium CCP5
GCCCTCCTGCTGTCCAGCCCTTTTGCTCCCCTACCTTGCTCCCTTACTCCTGACTCTTTAGCCGCTTATCCACCCAGCCATCCACTCCACTGTCCAATCCAAAACCCCGGTAATCCGATAGGAATACAGTGGTATAAAATTAAGGGAACCTTAATTGGTCTCTATCCCCGCCACCGCTAGCTAAGCCGTTTGCCATGAGTTCTAAACTGACTGACCTGAGCCCAGACGCCAGCTTTTACTACTTTGCTTACGGTTCCTGCATGTGCCCGGTGGACCTGAAGCGATCGCTGGGAGAAAGTACCCACGCCTATGTAGTGGGTCCAGCCACTTTAGAAAATTATCGGCTGGGGTTCTTCCGTCGCTCCCATCGCCGCAACTGCGGAGTTTTGGATGTTACTCCTGACCCCGGTAATTCGGTGTTTGGGGTGCTGTACCGGCTGCCTTGGCGGCTGAGCCCGCTGCTAGATCAGCGGGAGGAAGGCTATCACCACCACGAGGTCAGCGTCCTGTGCAACGGTAGGCCCTACGCCACCACCCGCACCTACACCGTTATCGAAAAACTCAGCTACGAAATTGCCCCTAACGACTGGTACTTCGATGTGGTGCTGCGGGGAGCCCTCACCTGTGGACTGCCAGAAACCTACTGCTGGCAGCTATTCCACCACATGCATAAGCTTCAGCAGCAGGAGCCCCGCCAAGCAGCCTAGCGGCGGCGGGTAGGAGTCCCCAGGTTGAGCCTGGGGGATTGGAAGGCTTGTTCCTTATCCTGACTGCACCGGATGCTGGCCGTAATAGGGAAGTACCTCGCTCCACTGAGGACGATCGCCCCGCTGCCAGCGCTGCCAGGCCAGGGCTAAAACCTGCTCAACCGTACCGCCCAGACCATCCTCCGCTTTCACCAAAATAGGCTTGTCTGGCCAGGTCGACAGCACGTGCTGCCAGTCCGCCTGGGCATAGACGCGATCTGGCAGTCGCGGCAGTAAAGCTTCGGGAGTCAACTCATAGATGGCGCCAAATACTTCGCCTCGCTGGGCTCGCATCTGCACGGCGATTTGTCCGGAAGCAGGGGATAGGTGAGGCCCCTGGGCGGCGGCGATCGCCCCCAGGCTGGAGATCCCATACAGGGGAATGTTTAACTGCTGGGCCAGAGTCCGAGCAGCCACTACCCCGATGCGGGTACCGGTAAACTCCCCTGGCCCAATTGCCACCGCGATTAGCGCCAGATCTGACCAGCCATGGGGCTGCAAAAACTCCTTCAGGCAGGGGTGAAACTGGGCCGACAGATCGCGGCCTAGGGGCCATACCCGAGACTTGATGGGGGCATTGGCAGGGGCGATCGCCAGACCCAGCTCGGGGCTAGAGGTATGAATTGCCAGCCCTAGGGGTTCAGCCTCAGCCATCATCACAGAGATTAAATTGATCAGGCAGGGTCGCCCCGCTCAAGTCAGCTCCTGTCAGCACGGCATCTTCCAGGCTGGCCCCGGTCAGATTCGCTCCCTGGATCTGAGCGTGGCTCAAATTAGCGGCGGCCAGGTTAAGTTCCGAGAGGTCCAGGCCGGCTAAATCTGCATGGCTAAGGTCTGCGCCGCTGAAGTTAGCCCCCGCCAGCCGAGCATTCTTTAAACTGGAATAGGCCAGGTTAGCTCCCAGCAAATTCACCTGTTCCAGGTTGGCCGCCTCAAACAGGGCACGGCTGAGGTTGGCTCGATTTAAGCGCGCTCCCGTCAGCACCGCTCCCGAAAAATTCACCTCCTGCAGGTCGGCGTTGAGCAGTCGGGCATCGCTCAGGTCGGCCTGGGCGAAAGAGGTTTTGCCCAAACTAGAGCGCTGCAGCTCAGCTCGCATCAGGTTGGCCGCGCTGAAGTCAGCTTCCACCATCCGCACCCGGGACAGATCTGCTCCAATCAGGCTGGCTTCAGTCCCCTTTACCTGTTTCAGAATGGCTCCGTTGAGACTGGCCCGGTTTAGATTAGCCCGGCTGAGCGTTGCCCCAGTCAAATCACTCTCCGCCAAATCAGCTCCCAGCAGATTGGCCTGCTCCATATTGGCTGCCTGCAGCCCGGCCCGCTGCATGTCGGCCCCGCTGAGGTCGGCCCGTCCGAGCAGGGCAGCGGATAAATCCGCCCCGGTTAAATTGCTGCCAATCAGATTGGCTCCCCTCAGATCGGCACCAGCCAGATTAGCCCCCGCCAGCTGCCCCTGGCCCAAATTTGCGCCGCTGAGATCCGGGGCAATATCGGGATTTTTCTGCCGCCATTGATTCCACGGCTCGACGCCGGATCTCAGACAGGCCAACTGCTCTGGATTTGCCATGGGAAGTTCTGAGATATCGCCTGGGATGTTCTCGGCTAATAATGACACAATCTTCCGCTGGCTCGAAACCAATCCCCAGAGTGCTTGTCATTTCCAACATCTCCCTCAAGAATAGGGGCATTCATCCACGCGAGCCCCTTCTATGGCAAGTAAGCTAATCTTCTTCGGGCTGCTCATCTTCGTGCCCGTTTCCGTCGCCGCCCAGGTGTTCCACTGGGGTGAACTGGTGGTCTTTGTTACCGCTGGCCTAGGGATTATTCCCCTAGCTGGCTGGATGGGGCGCTCAACGGAAGAAATCGCCGTTGTCCTAGGGCCCTCCTGGGGTGGCCTGCTCAATGCCACCTTCGGCAACGCCACAGAACTGATTATCGCCCTGATCGCCCTCAACCAGGGACTGGTGGAGGTGGTCAAGGCCAGTATCACCGGTTCGATCATTGGCAACCTGCTGTTGGTCATGGGCCTATCGATGCTGCTGGGAGGCATTAAGTACAAGGAACAGGTGTTTCAGCCGGTGGTCGCTCGGGTGAATGCCTCCTCCATGAACCTGGCGGTAATCGCCATGCTGGTTCCTACGGCCATTGGCTTTAGCACTCGGGGCCTGGGTGACCCGGCCATTCAGAAGCTCTCTGACTCAGTGGCTGTGGTGCTGATCGTGGTCTACGGTTTGACTTTGCTGTTCGCGATGAAAACCCACAGCTATCTCTACGATGCTGGGATGATAGACGCTGAGGAAGATACAGATGAGGCGGCGATCGCCCCATCCCCGTCAAATCAGCCCCCGTCAAATCAGCCAGAATCTACCACGGAAGATCACAGCACCCATCCCCCCAATCTGAAGATCTGGATTCCGGTGCTGCTGGGAGCCACCCTGCTGGTGGCCTTAGAATCGGAACTGCTCGTGGACGCCCTTGAGGTGGCGACGGAGCAGCTAGGGCTTACAGCGCTGTTTACCGGCGTCATTGTGCTGCCGATTATTGGCAATGCTGCCGAGCATGCCACGGCGGTCACCGTCGCCCTGAAGAATAAAATGGACCTTTCCGTGTCAGTGGCCGTCGGTTCGAGTCTGCAAATTGCCCTATTTGTTGCTCCCGTACTGGTGCTAGCAGGCTGGTTTATCGGGCAGCCCATGGACCTGGATTTCAATCCCTTTGAGCTAGTGGCCGTGGTAGTCGCCGTGCTGATCGCTAACTCCATCAGCGGCGACGGTCGCTCCAACTGGCTAGAAGGGGTGCTGCTGCTGGCCGCCTATGCCGTTCTGGGGCTGGCGTTCTACTTTCATCCGGTGGTTGAGGCGTTGGCGTAACCATGGGGAGCAGTCAACCTTTCCATGGGTTTTTGCCTGGCTGACTTTCTCTACGGAACTCGGGATGTTTGCTCCGGCAAACCGTTACCCTAGGGACAGCAAACGTTAGTGCTGTGGGCAGCCGTTGGCCACCCGGTCGCTTGGCAGTATGGGTCTTAGGTTAAAAGGTACACGATGAACCCTGTTTCGACTCTGAAGGCAAAGCTGCCAACCCCCCTGCGGCGGCTGGCTGATTTAGCCTACAACTATTGGTGGAGCTGGACTGAAGAACGGGTATCGCTGTTCAGTATCATCGATCCGTCCATCTGGCAGAGCTGCCGCCATAACCCGGTTGCTCTGCTAGAAGCCGTCTCAGAGGAACGTTTGTGGCAGGTAGCGGAAGATCCGTTCTACCTGAATCGCCTTAACCATCTGGCGCAAAAATTTGATCACTATATGGGAGAGCGCGATACCTGGGCGGCTCGCGTTGCCCCCGACATCACCGCCGAGAACCCAGTGGCCCATTTCTGCATGGAATATGGTCTACACGAATCGCTGCCGATCTATTGCGGTGGGCTAGGGGTGCTGGCCGGAGACCACCTGAAGTCCGCATCAGATCTGGGCCTACCCACGGTGGGGGTGGGGTTGCTATATCGTCAAGGCTATTTTCGTCAGCGGCTCAATCGCAGCGGCTGGCAGCAAAACTTTTACGAAGATAATGACTTCGAGCACATGCCCCTGGAGCTGGTGCGGGATGAATTTGGCCAGCCCGTAACCGTGAAAGTCAAGGTGCGCCAGCGAATTGTGCGCATTCAGGTGTGGAAAGCCCAGGTAGGACGGGCGCAGCTGTTTCTGCTAGACACCGATCGCAGCGACAACGACCCCCTTGATCGCCGCCTCACCCGACAGCTCTACAGTGGCAATCGAGAAACCAGCCTGGCCCAAGAAATTGTCCTAGGGATTGGCGGCGTCCGCATGCTGCATACCCTAGAAGTTGAGCCCGCCCATTATCACATCAACGAGGGCCACGCCGCCTTTGCCCTGCTAGAAGCTGCCCGATTAGAAATCGCCTACTCGGGGGACAACTTCTATGAAGTGGAGGAGCTGATTCGAGATCGCTCCACATTTACCAGCCATACACCGGTACCGTCCGGGCTGGATAGCTTCTCTGCGGACATGATGGATTCTTTTTTCGCTGAATATTGGCCGGAGCTGGGACTGAGTCGAGAGCAGTTTTTGGCTTTAGGGGCGCGGCGTCCAGGGGATCCCTGGGAGCTATTTGGCATGACCGTGCTGGCGCTGCGGATGACCCGGACGGCTAACGGGGTCAGCCGCAAACACGGCGAAGTCTCTCGGGAAATTTGGCAGGTGCTCTATCCCGATAAGGATGCCGCTCAGGTACCGATTCAATACGTCACCAACGGAGTCCATGC
Organism: filamentous cyanobacterium CCP5; assembly: GCA_003017785.1. Lineage (GTDB taxonomy): Bacteria > Cyanobacteriota > Cyanobacteriia > Phormidesmidales > Phormidesmidaceae > CCP5. The sequence continues at coordinate 5,029 of PYEQ01000154.1, forward strand.
CCGCACCTGGACGGCACCGCTGATGTCAGATCTCTACAGCCGCTATCTGGGAGAAGACTGGTCTTCGAAGCTGGTAGATCCGACCCTGTGGCAGCGGGTCGAGCAAATCCCGGATGGGGAGCTATGGCGACGCCACGCCATTCTTAAGGAACGGCTGGTGGCCTATGCTCGGGCGAAGGTACTCAGATCTCGAAGGGGGCGAGGGGAAGCGGCTGACGATATCGCCGCCGTTGATCGGCTTCTAGACCCCAACGTTTTGACCATTGGCTTTGCCCGACGGTTTAGCCCCTATAAGCGGGGTGGCCTGCTCTTCCACGACCTGCACCGGGCAATTCGGATTTTGTCGAATCCCAAGCGCCCCATTCAGCTGATCTATGCAGGCAAGGCTCATCCGGCCGATGAAGAGGGCAAGCGGATTATCCAGCGGCTGATGGAATGGTGTCGCCATCCGGCCCTGCGCGATCGCATTGCCTTCATCGAAGACTATGACATCTACACCACCAAGCTGATGGTGCAGGGGGTGGATGTCTGGCTCAACACCCCCCGCCGCCCCCTAGAGGCCTGCGGCACCAGCGGTCAGAAAGTCGCCTTTAACGGCGGCCTCAACCTCAGCGTTTTAGATGGCTGGTGGTGCGAAGCCTACCAGGAAGCGAACAATCGCGGCCTCAACGGCTGGGCCATTGGCGAAGACGTGGGCACCAGCGACCAGCAGCACCAAAACCAGGTGGATGCCGACTCCCTCTATCGCCTGCTGGAAGACCAGATTGCTCCCCTCTACTATGACCGCGATCGCAACGGCATTTCCCGGGGATGGCTGACGATGATGAAGACCTCCATTCGCACCAACTGTCACCAGTTCAACAGCGATCGGATGGTGGCCGAATATGTCACCCAGCTGTACTTGAACGAGCCCCAGGCTGAGGTGGAACCGGTCATGGCCAGCGCCATGGCCTAAGGGGAATCATGCTCTGGCAAGCCGACTGCTATCGACGCCCCCTGAAGAGTCCCACGGGCGAACCCCTGTGGGAACTCCTGCTGTGCAGCGACGATTTTGAGTTCACCTATGGGGCTACCTGCCCTCAATCGGCAGTCAACAGCGACTGGGTCCGGCAGCAGGTAGAGCAGGCGATCGCTAAAGCTCAGGGGCGTCCCCACCTGATCGAGGCGTTTCGTCCCCAGTCCCTGCGGCTGCTAGAACCAGCCTGTGCTGCCCTGGAGATTCCGATCTCGGCCCAGCGCCAGACCCGAGCCCTCAAACGCTGGCTTCAGCAGCGGGCCAGCTGGTATCCCAACCTCGACACCTACAGTGGCGAAGCCTATGATCCTCTGGCCCTAGATCAGCCGCCACCGATGCCATTGTCTGAGGAGCTTTGGGGCGACCAGTGGCGGTTTGCCGCCCTCAGCGCCCGGGAATTTTAAGGCCCATTTTTCTATGAGGCGGAGGCACTGCTGCCCTCCCGCCTAGGGGTTGCCAGTTCGACCCTGATCCCTGGGATTGTGATTGATGCAGGCCGTACCTGTATGGCCCTGGCCCAGTGGATACAATCCACCCAGCCGGCCTGGATTAGCTACCTACCGGGGAGTCCAGACGGACTCATACTGTCAGCCGGGCTGGTGGATCGCTGGGTGCTCACTACCTTTACAGATCAGGAGGTAGCCACCGCCGGACGCACCTTTGAGCAGCGCCAGCAGGCTAGCCGAGGCCTGCATTTTTTGCTGGTACGCCCCGATGATTCGGGCATGACCCACACCGGGCTGTGGCTACTGCACCGTCCCGAAGCCGCTTGCTAACCGCCGCCTTGATTTGGGCAAACTCCATCTAGACTGGTTCCGGCTGTCGTCCCAGGCAGACCGTCCGTCTAGGCTTGGCTACTTGTGCTCTAGGCCCAGTTCGATTTCATCCTTTATCCATCTATGGCTATGCCCTCCTCAACCCTAAGTCAGCCCTCCAAGCCTCGCATGCTGGTCGTTGACGACGAACCTGATAACCTGGATTTGCTCTATCGGACCTTTCGTCGAGAATTCAAGGTGCTCAGGGCAGAAAGCGGGCAGCAGGCCCTACAGCTCTTAGAAGCAGAGGGAGAAGTCGCCGTCATCATTTCAGACCAGCGCATGCCGGAGATGAAAGGCACTGAGTTTCTCAGCAAAACCCTGCCCGAGTTTCCCGATACGATGCGGATTATCCTAACCGGCTTCACCGATGTGGAAGATCTGGTGGAGGCAATTAATGCGGGGCAGGTGTATCGCTATATCACCAAGCCCTGGGAGCCCGAGGAGCTCAGAAGCGTAGTCGTGCGAGCAGCCGAGACCTATGACCTGCTGAAGCAGCGCACCGAAGAGCTGACCCAAGTGCAGATGGAGGCAACCCTGATGCATGCCATCACTGCTGCGGCCCAGACCCAGGAGAGCTTTGAAGCCATTCTGGCGGCGGCGGCGACGGCTTTTGGCGCGGCCTTTGAAGCCGATACCTGCACCCTGCAGCCGGTAGAGTCTGGGTCTATGGGCGGTAGTCCGGTGACCGCTGGCTCCGCAGCTGTATCCCTATCTCAGCTGCTGGCCGACGCTGTGAGCCATCAAGCACCCCAGATCCAGGTGGCCGAAGCCAAGCTTCCCCCCAGCATCACTGGCATTACCCAGCCGGTGATCTATCGCGGGCAGACTGTTGCTGTGATTGGTTTAGGCTGGTCACAGCCCAAGCCCCTGACTCAGATGCAGCAGCAGGTGCTGGCCCTGGGCTCAGAAAATTTGGCGATCGCCCTTCAGTCTCTGTGCTGCTAGCCCTGTGTTGCTAAAGTCTGCTATCCATCGAGGGGCGAGACAAACTGATAGAGTAGGTTTGAACCGTTTTGCCCCCTCCTATGGCGAAATCCGATGCCCTGCGGCAGCCTGCTTCTCCCCAGGTCGAGGCCCTATTTGACCGAGTTGCTCCCGTCTACGACGAGCTAAATCAGACTCTCAGCCTGGGGCTTCACCGGATCTGGAAACGGATGGCGGTGCTTTGGAGTGAGGCGCAAACCGGCGATCGGGTCCTGGACATCTGCTGCGGCAGTGGTGATGTAGCCCTGCTGCTGGCTCAGCAGGTTGGCGCTGCAGGCCAAGTCGAAGGACTAGACTTTTCTCACCAGCAGCTAGCGGTGGCTCGCCAGCGCCCCCAGCCTGACAACATCACCTGGGTTGAGGGAAACGCCCTCGATCTTCCCTATGCTGAGGGTAGTTTTGATGCGGCGACAATGAGCTACGGCTTGCGCAACCTCAGCGATATTCCCCGGGCTTTAGCAGAGCTGCGACGGGTGCTGAAGCCCGACAAAAAAGCGGCTATCCTCGACTTTCATCGTCCCAGATCGATCCCGATGCAGCAGTTTCAGCGCTGGTATCTGCACCAGGTGGTGGTGCCCACCGCCGAACGCCTGGGGCTACGGGACGAATATGCCTACCTGGAGCCCAGCATTGCCCGATTTCCCCAGGGGCCCCAGCAGGTGAGACTGGCGATCGCCGCTGGGTTCTCCCATGCCGTTCACTATCCAATTGCAGCGGGCATGATGGGCGTCTTGGTCGTCAAACATTAGGGGGTAATCCCAATCAATGGCCTGGTCTGATCTGTGGCTGATAGCAGTACCCCCCGTTGTCGGTGGCGTCATTGGTTATTTCACCAATGACATCGCCATCAAGATGCTGTTTCGCCCTTACCGCCCTTACTACCTGTTCAAACGGCGACTGCCGTTTACCCCTGGCCTGATTCCCAGCAACCAGGGACGGCTGGCCCAGCGGATTGCCGACACCATTATGGGCTCCCTGCTCACCCCCGAAGAGCTGCAAAACCTGGCCCGGCGGCTGCTGCAGACCGATCGCACCCAGGCGGCGATCAAGTGGCTGCTGCAGCTGGCCCTCGACCAGGTGCAGAGCCGCGCCCAGGAGCGCACCGCCAAGATTGCCGGGGCCATTCTGCAAGACCTGTTTGGCAAGTCGCTGCCCCGCCTGATTCGGGTGTGGGCTCGCCGCGAAGACTTTTTAGAACCCCAGCTCAACCAGCTCTTTGACCAGGTGCTGATCGACTTTAAGCTCACCGCCGAGCAGGCCGACCAGATTGCCACCTGGCTGCTGACGGGCGTGTTTCCCCCCGATAAGCTGCGCCAGCTCGTCGT
>PYEQ01000155.1 GCA_003017785.1 filamentous cyanobacterium CCP5
CCATGCTACTCCTATAAATAGGATTATCAGGACGGAAGACCTTTTTAGGGAGTCAAAAATAATCATGTTGGGCTTTTCAAAACCATAAGTTGAGCTGCCAAAAAAACATTTATAAAGCGTCGCTATTCCATAAATAACACCACCAGCTAAGCCCCCGGCCAAAGATTCGATTAAGCTTATTGACAATCCTGTGATAAAAAATACTATAGATAAGCCTAAAATCGTGAGGGTTGCCGTTAGGATAGATAACAATTGAATCTTCATCATCACTTTCGGATCAACTGAAATATCCGTAGTTTCTCTCCTCAGACTCAAGGCAAAATACCAAGTCATGCTCACAATGCAAAAGCCAATATAACTCGCAAAGAAGATAATTAAAATTGCTGCCAAAAATTGAAAAAAACTTTCAACTGTGAACCAAGTCACTGTCAAGATTGATCCCAGCATGAAAATTGATAATAAGCTTAGAGCTAGATTGTGTTGCCAGCGTTCAGACTTGGTCTGAAGCCAGCTTCTAGGCTGCATTGTCTCGATTAAGAATATCGCGCGAGACTCAGTCTCCAGATTGTTGGCTAATCGTTTTAAATAAGTAAGAGTCTGCTTACGGCTATATGGGCATTGCCCTTTCTTGGAGCGATACCATTTAGAGCGCTGATACCATTGGAAGCGCTGATCGATGTAAGCATCAAATAGCTCCGCTTTTGCTTGGACAGGTAGCTCCGCTTTTGCTTGGACAGGGCGGTTGGCCAGCGCTGTTGGCATCAGCGTCAGCATCAGCGGTGTCTGAGCTAGTTCCCGCAGTTCCTCCGAGCGCTGAATGGTGCACTTCCATAAGCTTGGCTGGCCAATTTTGCGTAAGTAGGTTTTGATCTGCTTCTCACTCAAGGGCTGTAGCTCCACTGCTCCTTTTAAGCTGCTAAGCTCAACCATCTCCCTTCCCCACCTATATTCCTCAGTGCGGCAGCAGACCGCCACTTTGAGGTCTGGATTGCCCTTGAGCAAAAACTCGTTGATCTTCTCCGCGCATTTTTTTTGCCGAGACAGCCCTAGCTCATCGAGGCCGTCTAGCAGGGGTAGTATTCGGTGAGTCTTAACCCAGTGCCGAATTGTGTTTAAAGGCAAATAACTATACTCAGCCTTGAGTCGGACAACGAGCCACTGATCAATGGACTGCTTATCGTCTTTCCACTCCGACAGCTCGAAGATAATTGGCACTGGGGCATCTGGATTTTCTTCTGCCCTAGCAATTAATTCCCTGGCCAGTTCCAGCAGGGTCGTGGTTTTGCCCGCTCCAGGCTGGCCTAAAATCAGCAGCCTCCCGGCCACATCCCCCCGCTCAAACACATCAATTATCCGATCCGAAGACTTGAGCGTGACAGGATCCTGATTTGTGCACCGCGGCGACTGATTGGGACTTAAGGTTCTCAATAATCCGTTTATAAACATTGAGATATTGGCTGAGGCTTCGACGATAGCCTCTGGCTGCGCAAATTTTATCTGAGGACGGCCCAACTCATCGGGGCGATCTTCCAAGCTCAGGGCAATCATCTGCTTGTCATATGCTAGTCGTCCTTCAATTTCGCTTTTGAACTCTCTCAGCAGATGGTTCCGGTCCCGGGTATCCGCCTCTACCTTGGATGGATTAAATAACCCAACCAGTCCAGTGCGAATACTTTGCAGAAAGCCAATTAGCTTGTCTATCTGACCGAAGAATCCGGTGAGAAAAGCCGCCACTATCATCATTAGTGCCGCGGCACTGACAATCCTAAGAATGAAAGGAACTTCTAACAGCTGGCTGAGAACCTCGCTCACCGACTCTGGTAGGAATACCTTTAGCAAGCTCCCAAAAGCAGCGCTCATGTGATCTTTCTAACCCGAAAATTTGCTGCCATTGTAGGCTATCCGCGAATCCGGGTCATGGCTTCGGCTCCGTTGCTCCTCTGGAGCCGCTACGCGAACAGCCAGCGGTTAGCTGACAGCAGCTGTAGGGTGTCATTCGCGGCCTATGCCTTCACCTGCTGTCCCAGACTTCAACCTTTGGGCCGCAATGCACCGCCCATAGCTGCGAGAGCTTCCCCATAAAGCCGGAAAGATCGCCCTCAACCTGGCCCCCCCTCATGAGCGGTGCACTGCGGCCCGATCGCATAGCTCTAGAGTTCTAGCCAAACATCAAGGCCGCGAGTGCACCCTACCCTTGGCCCAAATCCCTGAGCTTGACGACCAGGCTTTTGGACTACTCAGCCAATACAAAAGCTCGACGGTCCGAGCTTTTTTACTAGTCCACTAGTACACAGACCCGACGTTCCGAGCTATTGGCTCGACGGTCCAATCTTTTTGCTCGGCGTTCCGAGCTTTTTTACTAGTCCACTAGTACACAGGCTCGACGCTTCGAGCTATTTGCTCGGCGTTCCAGCCTCGGCGCTCGGCGCTTAACTCTTTTTGCTCGGCGTCCCGAGCTTTTTTACTAGTCGGCCAGTACAAAAGCCCAAGGCAGAAAGCCCTAGATCGCTTCCCTGCTAATCCCAAAACGGCTGGCGAATGTTCTCAACCAGGTCATAGAAAGGCTGCCAGTCGTTTTCGACGGTGATCGGTTCCCACACCGCTTCGATTTCCGGGCGCAGGGGCACGGTTTGGGGATTGGTGTGGCGCAGGCGATCGCCCACCCCCTCTAGCGCTTCCCCAGCCAGGCTGAGCAAAGCGCGATGGTAGGTCTGCCGCCAGTCGTTGAGCTGGGCTGCCGCCGCCGCATCGGACGCCTGCAAAGTAGCGCTGAAGATAGCTTCAGGATTGGCCTGCCAGTCCGGAGAAAACTGGGCCGTCAGGCCAGCGAAAAACTCGTGATAGCCAATTTCGACGTTCTCCAGCAGGTTCAGGGTTTGGGCCACCAGCTCAGTGCCCTCGCCCTCCGGTAAAGAGTCGAACCCGAGCTTGCGCAGCATCAGCTGCTGGTAGTGCTGCTCGTAGCAGGGCTTGTAGTCCGCCAGAGCAGATTCCATGGTGGCTTCCGACATCACCTGCTTCAGGGGCTTTTGCAGTCCCTTCAGATTCCACTGGCAGATGATTGGCTGGTTGCCGAAGCAGTAGCGACGGGCGTAGTCGAAATAGGCGGCGGTGAACTTGCGATCGTAGCGATCGATAAAGGCATAGGGGCCGTAGTCAAAGCTTTCCCCGGTGATCGACATGTTGTCGGTATTGAGGACGCCGTGGCAGAACCCCGCCGCCATCCACTGGGCCACCAGCTCAGCGGTGCGCTGCACTAGCTCGGCATAGAACTGGGCATAGCGCTCCTGGGGGTCGGTGAACAGTCGGGCCGAGGGATAGTACACGTCGATGACGTGCTCCAGTAGCTTTTGAATCAGGTCAGGACGGTTCAGGTAGTCCAGCCGTTCAAAGGTGCCAAAGCGGATGTGGGAGCGGCTGAAGCGCACCATCACCGACGATCGCGTGGGAGAGGGTTCATCGCCGCGCCAGAGGGCTTCGCCGGTTTCCACCAGGCACAGGGTTCTAGAGGTGCGGACGCCCGCCGCGTGGAGGGCTTCTGCCGCCAGCACTTCTCGCACGCCGCCCTTGAGGGTGAGCCGCCCATCGCCACCGCGAGAATAGGGAGTGGTGCCAGACCCCTTGGTGCCAAAGTCGTAGATCTGGCCGTCTTCGCTGCGCACCTGGCCGTAGAGAAACCCGCGCCCGTCCCCTAAAAACGGATTGTATTCGCCAAACTGGTAGCCGTGGTAGCGCAGGGCCAGCAGGGGTTCTCGCCCCTGAAACTTACCAAAGGCGGCCACTAGCTGATCATTGCTGACCGCGGCTGAATCTAGCCCCAGCTGTTGGAGAATGGCGTCATTGCGAAACCGCAGCACCTGTTCTGGAAACTCGGCGGCGGCCACCACATCGTAGTAGTCATCCCCCAAAGACTCCAGAACGGGCACATAGTTGAGGGACAGAATCGGGTTAGGGGTAGCCGTCATGGGGGGCGATCGCGAGTGACTTCAGCTCTAGCCTAGCGTTTGCAGTTCCCCTGGATGGGCTGACCAGGAACGGCTAGAGGCTCTCAGAACATTGAGAGATATCTATAGGGAGGCAAAAGGTGTCATGGTCATTTATACTCATTATATATTTCGGTAAGCCTGCCGCTGGTGCCGCTTCACCGACGCGGCTCACGGGGCTAGACGGGCGTGCCTGCTGGAGGTTTTCCAGTGGTAAAGGCACCATTCGCATCGAAGCCACGAGCCTAACTGACAGCTAAGTTTGCTGACAGACCCAGACTTCTCGACCCCTGGTCAAGGCCAATGGATAGGGTCAGTCTGCCGCCGCATCAAACCGGCTTGCCAAATGGGGAGATTTTAATGAAAACGATGACCATGACCATGGCCTCGGTGTTTACCAAGCAGGCCTGGTTCTCGAACGTGCGCGCCGACTTGCTAGCCGGGGCGGTGGTGGCGCTGGCCCTGATTCCAGAGGCGATCGCCTTTTCGATCATCGCCGGGGTTGACCCCAAGGTGGGGCTTTACGCGTCCTTCTGCATTGCCATCATCACCTCCTTTTTGGGCGGCCGTCCGGCGATGATTTCGGCGGCCACCGGGGCGATGGCGCTGCTGATGACCACCCTGGTGCGGGACTACGGCCTGGAATACCTGCTGGCCACCACCATTCTGACCGGACTGCTGCAAATCCTCTGGGGGTCGGTGAAGCTGGGCAACCAGATGCGGTTTGTGCCCCGCGCCGTGATGGTGGGCTTTGTGAATGCCCTGGCGATCTTGATCTTTAACGCCCAGCTGCCCCAGCTAGAGAATGTTGGCCCCGCCGTGTATGTCATGGTGGCCGCTGGTTTGGGCATTATCTACGGACTGCCCCGCCTGACCAGGGCGGTGCCCTCGCCCCTGGTGGCGATCGTCCTGCTGACCGGCATTGCCCTTACTGCGGGCATCAACGTGCCCACCGTTGGCGACATGGGCACCCTGCCCGACAGTCTGCCGGTGTTCCTACTGCCGGATATTCCCCTTAACTTCGAGACCATCGAGATCATCCTGCCCTATGCCCTGGCCCTGTCTTTGGTGGGCCTGCTGGAGTCGTTCCTGACCGCTAACGTGATTGACGACTTCACCGACACCACCAGCGACAAAAACCAGGAGGCCATGGGCCAGGGCATTGCCAACATCGTCACCGGCTTCTTTGGCGGCATGGCGGGCTGCGCCATGATTGGCCAGTCGGTGATCAACGTGCGCTCCGGTGGCCGCACTCGCCTTTCTACCCTCAGTGCCGGTATTTTCCTGCTGGGCTTTATCTTGCTGCTGGGGGACTGGGTGGCGCAGATTCCGATGGCGGCTCTGGTGGCAGTGATGTTCATGGTGTCCTTCAGCACCTTTAGCTGGGCGTCTTTGAAAAACATTCGCTATATCCCCAAGAGCGAAACGGCGGTGATGATCACCACCGTGGCGATTACCCTGCTGACCCACAACCTGGCGATCGGCGTGGTGGTCGGCGTGGCCCTCAGCGCCATCTTCTTCAGCCGCAAGATTGCCAAGCTGATCGGCGTAGAGTCCACCCTGTCACCGGATCAAACCAAACGCCTTTATGCCGTGAGCGGCCAGATCTTCTTTGTCTCGGTGGAAAATCTGCTGCGGGCGTTTAACTTCCGGGAAGCCGTGGAACTGGTAACCATTGACCTCAGCAAAGCTCACCTGTGGGATCAGTCCGCCGTCGATGCCGTAGACAAAATCGTGCTGCGCTTCCGCAAACGGGGGGTGAAGGTAGAGCTAATCGGCGTGAATGAGGCCAGCGCCACGCTGCTAGATAAGCTGGCAATTCACGATAAGCCGGATGCCCTGGATCAGTCGTCTTTGCATTAGGGCGGCAATACCATAACGATCTCAATGCAGCCTGGGAGGCTCGGCGCATGGTCTGGGCGTCCTTCGACTTTTATATAGTGAAGTAGAGCCTGCTGTTGCATTCAGAGTTGTCACCATGGAACCGTATTACGGAGAGGTCATCGGCACTGCGCTCTTGATCCTCCTGGGCAACGGGGTTGTCGCCAACGTCGTGCTGAGCGAAACCAAAGCTGACAACGCCAACTGGAACACCATTACTGTGGGCTGGGGAATGGCGGTATTTGTTGCCGTGTTCTCGGTGGCGGCCATCAGCGGAGCTCACCTGAATCCGGCGGTGAGCATTGGGCTGGCGATCGCGGGTAAATTCAGCTGGCGGTTCCTCCCTGGATACCTGATTGGCCAAATGGTGGGGGCCATGGTGGGGGCCTTATTAGTCTGGCTGTTTTACTATCCTCATTTTGCTAAAACCGGCGATCGCGATCTAAAAATGGCCGCTTTCTGCACCACCCCAGCGATTCGCAATCTGCTTTCTAACTTCATGGGTGAATCCATGGGCACCTCGGTGCTGGTGTTCGCGGTGCTGCAGCTCGCCCAGCCCACCGTTGGCCTGGGGGCGCTTGATGCCCTGCCGGTGGGATTACTGGTGCTGGCCATCGGGCTTTCCCTCGGCGGCACTACCGGCTACGCCATCAACCCCGCCCGCGACCTCGGCCCCCGAATCATGCACGCGCTGCTACCCATGCCCGGCGGTAAGCGCGATAGTGACTGGGGCTACGCCTGGGTTCCGGTAGTTGCGCCGATTGTGGGTGCGATGATTGCAGCAGCGTTATACCTGGTATTGGGAGGCGAAATTCGAATCGATCTGCCGAACTTTACCCAGTTCTAGCGGCGACTGCTAGGGAAAATAACGTGGGTGTCACCCGCGATCGCCTCAGCCGTCCCACGCGGGCATTCATCCAGTCCCTACCGATTTCCTGCGAGGGGTAGAACTTAGCCTGGCGTCACTCATTCACGGCAGCTTTATGAAGCTGAGATGAAGGATTTCGGCAATTGGGGGGACTTTACTGTGGCTTTATCTAAGCCTGGGAATGTATACGGGATTCCACGGCTCTTTTCGCTACAGTTTTAGCGTCAGGGTGCTTGATGACTAAGCCATCTGTATCTAGTATCCAAGCCCCCGAGGTATGTATGGCCGACATCTTTAATCATGACGCCGGTTATGCAGCCATCGCCCCTACCCCGCTCCTCGTAGACTTGGATGCCCCTAGCCAAGGAGACCCAATTATGAGCACAGTCGCACCCGAAAATCCTAGCCAGAGCGAGCAGCTAACCGAGCCCAATGCCTATGTGTTCTTCTTTGACGACCAGCTAGGCCGCCTCGATTATGTCCTGGCTAATCCATTGCTGCAGGAGCCACTGGCGGGGACGACGAATTGGTATGTCGATGCCGCTGAATCCCCTTCCCTTGACGGCGGCTTGGGCCTTAGCGAAGACCCGGCTGCGGTCGAGAACACTGTCCTCTATCGCAGTTTTAACGATGACTCCCTCATCGTCGGGTTCACCCTGGATGGAGAATTTAACGTCATAGGGGCCGGCGTTGGCCCAGTAACGGGCACAGAAGGTAGCGATCTGATGGTTGGCGGCGACGTCAATGCCACCCTCTTCGGCGGCGACGGCAGCGATATCCTGGAGGGCGGCAGCGGCAACGACAAACTCTACGGGGAGAACGGCTCCGACTGGCTGATCGGCAGTTCAGGCTTTGATTTGCTCTTCGGCGGCGACGGCACTGACGTTGTCGTATACGAAGGGCTGCGATCACAATTTTTCTTCGGCGGCATCGCCAGCAACTTTAAAGTGGCCGGTCCAGGCATCGGCGCTGACGCGGTGTTTGGTGTCGAATATGTTGTGTTCTTGGGGCCTGATGGGACTAACGAAATTTTTTCAACCGCCGAACTGGTTAGCTTTAGGGCCTGAAGCCAGGGGTAAGGGCAACAGATTTTCACCGCTCGCCTTTAGCCCTTTGCCCCCAGTACGCATCTATCTCTAAGACTAGGTAAAGAACTGGCGTCAGACTCCCTTATAGGTGACTTTGTCGTACATTTCGGCGGCAGAAGGTTGCTTGAGAGCCTGACTAGCCGCCAATCGCTGGAGCCCGATCTGGTTGCAGGCAATGCCGATTAAGATCACACCGCCGCCGATGTACTGGGCTAGGGTGGGGGCTTCGGACAAAATCAGATAGGCCGCTATCACCCCGACCAGGGGATTAAAAGCTGCCGCCAGGGAGATTTCGCTGGCGCTGCTTTGTTTTAAGCCGCTAAACCAGGCAAGCTGGCCACCCACCACAATCACGGCGCTGTAGATCACCATCCACTGCCATAGAAAGGGAGAGGCGACATCCATAAAGTGTTCTGGGCCATAGAGCCCAGCCGTGGCTGTAAAGAATACAACCGTGCCGACTAGCATTCTAAAGACGTTGAAAATGCCGAGGGGAACGTGCTGCAGACTGATCTTGCTGATGATGTCTGAGATCGCTTTGAATACGGCAGCTAGCAAGGTCAATAGCTCCCCCAAGCCAATCTGAAAGCCAGAGCCCATGGCAACCCTATCGCTAGTGGCAGGCTGCAGCAGAACCGTCAGGGCAACCCCGACAAACGCTAGAGAGGCCCCCAGAGCTACCCAGGTATTCACGCGATCGCCCAAAAGCACTACCGATAGGGCCAACACCAGAGGCGTATCGATTTGGCTGATCAAAACGACGTTGTTGACCGCGGTCACAGAGAGGGCCGTAAAGATTAAGGTGGGCACTATGGCCGCACTCAACGTGGCCACCAGGGTCAGGGTTAACCACTGCTTCCAGGGAATTTGCCTCAGGGCAGGCAGGCGGCACTGACGCCGATAAAGCAGTGCCAGCATCACCAGCGCGCAAAGATTACCGACAAACAGCACGTTACAAAATGAAACCGGATTACTACCTCCAGTGAAATTGGCAGCCCCAATTTCAGTCAGTTTCCGGGTAACCGCGTTGGCGGCCCCAAAAATCAGAACGGCAGTCATCAAGTAAACCCGCCCTGAGAAGGCGAAGGTTTCGGCCCGCTGGTTCATAACAGGAGTAAATATCGATAGCTACAGTCAGCCAAATTAAACCATGGCGAGCGGTGGTTGAGGCAGTAAGCGCCCCCCTGACCGCTGGAACCCGCTGCACCTATGCCTCGAATCTACTGGGTAGATGGTGGTTGACTGATCCAAATAGGGGGTTTTGGTGATGGAAATCACGTCCAAATTCGATGGGAAACACCTAACCGAGTCGGGACTTTTCCCCCATCGGAC
>PYEQ01000156.1 GCA_003017785.1 filamentous cyanobacterium CCP5
GTACTGGGGAGAGGGTAATCCCGATCGCCTGGGCCGTTGGATATTTTTCAGCCAAATAGCGGCTGCTGCCACCGACCCCACAACCCGCATCGAGAATCTGCTGGGGCGAATCGACCTGGCCCCAGGCCAGCAATTCATCGATCAGGTCGATCTGGGCCTGCTGGCGCTGTTTGCGATGGCGCCCCTGGGGGCCATAGTAGCCATGGTGCAGGTGTTCGCCCCAGGTCTTTTCCCACAGGGGAGTGGAGGCGTCGTAGAACTGCTGAATCTGACGGTCGAGGGTGGAGGCCATAGGAGACAGAATCGGGAATTTATCCGCAGTGTAGTCGGGATAGCCAACTCGTGGAACTATGAAGATCGTTTTGCACAGGATGCGCTGGAGATGGCTAAGCCATGCAGATGACGGTTTCGAGAACGATTTGCGCCGGATTTCTGGTGCTAATTACCGCTGGAACGCTGCTGCTGCTGCTGCCGTTTTCGGTGGCGGATGGCAGCTGGAACAATCCCGTGGTGGCTTTGTTCACCGCCACCTCTGCCGTCTGCGTTACGGGCCTGATTGTCGTCGATACGGGCACCTATTTTTCCCCCTTCGGAGAAGCGGTGATTTTGCTGCTAATCCAGGTGGGAGGGCTGGGCTACATGACGGCAACCACCTTTTTACTGCTGTTACTGGGACGACGGCTGGGGCTGCGCGATCGCCTGGCCATTCAGCAGTCCATGGACACCGCCGAACTGGCGGGGGCCAAGTCCCTGGTGCTGTCAATCATTGCCCTCACTCTGATCCTTGAAATTACCGGCATTTTTCTGATGATGCCGGTGTTTATGGGTGACTATGGCGGCGGCTATGGCCTCTGGCTGTCGGTGTTCCACAGCGTGAGCGCCTATAACAATGCCGGATTTAGCCTGTTCCCCGACAGCCTGGTGCGCTACGGGCGATCGCCGCTGATCAACTTCACCGTTAGCCTGCTGGTAATTTTGGGGGGCATCGGCTACCAGGTGACCATGGAATTCATCACCTGGCTGCGGGAGATGATTCAGCGGCGGCGGCGGCGTCACGTCTTTTCGCTGCACTTTAAGGTGGTCGTGAGCACAACAGCGGTGCTGCTGCTGCTCGGCACAGGGGTGTTGCTCGGAGCCGAATACACCAACCCCGCTACCCTGGGACCGGTGAGTTTTCCAATCAAGCTAATGATGGCCTGGTTTCAGTCGGTCATTACCCGCACCGCTGGCTTTAACAGCATTGACATCGGGGGGATGAGCACGACGTCGCTATTTTTGATGATTGCTCTGATGTATGTCGGGGCTAGCCCCGGCAGTACCGGCGGCGGCATCAAAACCACCACAGCACGCATTCTACTGGTGTGCACCCGGATGGTGCTCCAGGGAAAAGAAGAAGTGCTCTGCTACGGGCGACAGATTCCGGCTTCACGGGTGTTGAGGGCCGTGGGGGTGGTAGTCGGTTCCGGACTAACCATCATCGGAGCGACCACCCTGATTTCCATTGGCAATCCGGAATTTAATTTTATTGATGTGCTGTTCGAGGCGGTGTCAGCCTTTGCGACCGTCGGGCTTTCCACCGGGATTACGGCCGATCTCTCAACCGGTGGCAAGTTTGTGATCATCGCCACCATGTACGTCGGTCGGGTGGGCGTCCTGCTGCTGATGGCAGCCATTCTAGGGGATCCCCGCCCCAGTGCCGTGCACTATCCCGAAGAAGATCTGCTGGTGGGTTAACGGGTAGCAGGGGTCGCCTAGGTAGGGCAGTCTCAAGGGCTCAGACGAGCATTGCAAGGGGGTGACCCCGGTCAGGGATGCAGGCGGCTATAGTAATCGAGTCAATACTTTGACCGATTGCGCGTCAGGTCGGCCAGGTTTAGTCCTCGCCCTTTGGCAACGAAAAATAGAAAGTAGCTCCCTGGTCGGGAATGGCATCGGCCCAAACCCGACCACCGTGGCGCACCACGATGCGCTTGACGTTGGCTAGGCCGATGCCACTGCCCTCGAAAGTTGCCTCGGTGCCTAACCGTTGAAACACACCAAAGAGCTGATCCGCCTTGGCCATGTCAAAGCCAATGCCATTGTCCCGGATAAAAAATACCCAGTCATCGCCATCTCCATAGCTGCCGATATGGATCCTGCCTGGATGGCAGGGACGGGTAAATTTGACCGCGTTTTCGATCAGGTTTTGCCACACCTGCCGCAGCAGCAGGCGATCGCCGATGGCTTTTGGGAGCGGATCGATCTGCCATTCGAGCTGACGCGGCTGGGTCTCGGGCTGTAGATCGCTATAGAGTTCGGCCCTGAGCTGCCCTCGAATGGCCTCCACGATCTGGGCCATGTCCACGATCATCCGGTTCATCTCCGCCCGGCCCGATCGCGAATATTCCAGTAAATCAGCCACCAGATTGCTGGCATTCTGGGTGACTGTTTGAATGTTATCCAGATAGCGCTGCATCGACTGGCGATCGGCGCGATCGCTGAGTTCCTCTTCGAGCAGCCCCGCAAACCCAGAAATCTGTCGAATCGGTGCCCGCAAATCGTGGGACACGGAAAAGGCAAATGCCTCCAGTTCCTCGTTGGTAGCCTCAAGCTGAGCCGTGCGCTTTTGAATCCGCCGCTCTAGGGTGCGATTAAGCTGTTGAACCGTTTCCGACGCCTGCTTTTGGGCAGTAATGTCAGTCACTAGCCCGTCAATAATTGCCGCCTGGGATTCACCGCTGAGGGCGGCACTGACATGAATCCAAATCGATTGACCGTCCGCCCGAATGACCTGGGCATCCCACCCCTGGTTGCTGCGCTGGACCGTGAGGGGAGCAAGCAAGCTCTGCCGCTCGAAGAGTTGCTGGGCCTCCGCTAGGGACGGCAGCCCCAGCAGTCGCAGCAAACCGTCATTAATTTCCAGCAGGTCACCGGCAGCGGTGGCTCGAAACACGCCAATCGTCAGCTGATTTAGCAAGAACTGTAGCCGCCCTTCCAGCTCAGCTACCCGTCGTCTAATTAGGGCGTTTTCCCAGGCGGAAGCCACAGCTCGCCGGAGTCGCACCAGATGCTTTGGAGCCTTGACCACGTAGTCATCAAGCCCTGACTTCATGGCTTCGACGGCGGTTTCCTGGGTGCCAGAATTGGTGAACATGATCACCGGCAGGTTCTGGTCCAGGGACTTAACGGTCTGGAGAATCTTAATCCCGTCAGACCACCGCAGCTGATAGTCAGTGATAACAACATCGATCCGCTGCCGCAGTAAATCCTGGAAGACTTTCGCATTTCCCGCCTCTAGCAAATCAGCCTGGGGAAACTCTCGATGTAGTTCCTGTCTGGCCAGCAGCCGATCGTCAGGGTTGTCATCGACGATGAGAATACATCGCGGCTGAGCTGTATAATCCATTGCCTAAATCTGCGGCCCCAAGTTGATAATAGGTCGATACCTAAACTTCGTCCAAGTCCAGAAGTAGAGCTTTGCCTAAGGGGAAGCTACGGTTCTCGGGCTGGACTGGGTATACCTCAGGTGGTGATCATACTGGGAATCTGGTTTAACTGTAACCAACAAATATTCAGGGTGCTAATTAGAGCGTTCGGGGCGTCATAGCTGACTGGCTTTTGCAGATAGGAGCTGGCCCCTAGCTCATAGGCGCGATCAACTTCGGTGCTTTCTTGGGAAGAGGTGAGTACCACCACGGGCAGCCGACAGATGATTGGCTGCTGACGCACCCCGGCCAGCAATGGAAGCAATAAAAAAGGAGACCCCTTGCGAGAGAGTGTCTCCTACGTTTTAGTAACCAGCTCGTTAAACGAACCTACGGGCTACTCGGCGGTTGCCAGTTCGGTGCTACCACGACGGCGGCGGCTGGTCAGGGTGTTGAACAGCATCTGACCGATGGCCTTAATCAGGTTGCCCTCTAGCTCCTTGAACATCTCCATGTTCAGACCAAAGGCGTCGTTGGCTTCTTCGACGATGCGATCGGCCATGGTCTCATCCACCGGAGCCTCATCCAGGGATGCCCGGTACTTGGCCTTGAATGCCTTCTCATCGGGAATTTCGTCGAACTCGTAGAAGGCGACTCCTTCTCCTTCTGACAGGTTCATCGCCCGCTGGGCAATTCCCTTGAGAATCTGCCCCCCCGAAAGGTCACCCATGTAGCGGGTGTAGGAATGGCCGAGCAGCAGTTCTGGATGGCTGTTGGCCACTTCCCGAATCCGATCTACGTAGGCTTGGCCAGCGGGGGTAATGGCAATCTGCTCCCGCCAGTCAGAACCGTAGTAGTAGGCTAAGTCTTGCTCTAGAGTGCCTTTGCGGTGCAGCTCAGGAAAGTACACCTTCGACACCACCGGATGATCCTGGAGACGCTCCAGTTCCTCTTCCATGGCGGTGTAGGCAAAGTAAAAATTTGCCACCAGCTTACGGTAGGAGTTTTTCTCAACTACTCCCCGCAGGAAGCAGCGCACAAAGCCCATGTTCTCGGCCATAGTGTGGGCTTTCTTAGTGCCTTCGCGGAGTTTTTCGGCCAGATGACTGCTCATACTAACTGTCTCGTTGATTATCAAGCGGCAAAGATAAACGGGCTTTAGTTAAATGTCGTCCCGTTTGTTAACTTAAACTGTTTCGATGAGAGATTTCATTACGTTTTTTTACAGCAGATATCCCCAAACAACCATCCTGCAAAGGTTTATTGCCTTAGGTTAACTCACCGAGCCGGCCCATAGCCTATCCCGCCATGGGCCAAAATTTCACCTTACTGGGACATGCCAATCGAGCCAATTCTTTAGCCGATTGCACGTCGGGTAATGTCCAAGCCTTGCGCCTTCCGGCGACCATGACTGCCCCAACCTAGCCGGCCAACGCAATCGCCAGCCTCGGTGCTAGGAGCTCGATGGAAAGCCACTAGTCCACTGCGGATTGGGATTAGATGCCCTGGCAAAATGTCCAGGCCTAGATGTCCAAATCTTCTAGCTTCATGCGAGGACCGTGGGTTTCGATAAATTCTCGCCGGGGAGCCACTCGATCGCCCATCAGAATCGTAAAAATCCGGTCGGCTTCGGCGGCATCTTCAATTTCCACCTTCTTGAGCATCCGAGTCTCCGGGTTCATGGTGGTATCCCAAAGCTGCTGAGGCATCATCTCACCCAGGCCCTTAAACCGCTGCACGTTGTAGTTGGCGTTGGCGGGAAACTCGTTGGTAATCAGGGTTTGCAGCTCGCGATCGCTGTAGCAGTACCAGTGGTTGCGGCCCCGCTCTACCTTATAAAGGGGCGGGCAGGCGATGTAGACGTAGCCAGAATTGATTAATTCCCGCTGGTAGCGGTAGAAGAAGGTGAGCAGCAGGGTGCGAATATGGGCACCGTCCACGTCGGCGTCGGTCATCAGGCAGATGCGGTGATAGCGCAGCTGGGAAGAATCGAATTCTTCTCCCTTGATGCCTAGCCCCAGGGCCGTAATCAGGGCCTGAATCTCAGTATTTTTGTAGATCCGGGCGTCGTCGGTCTTCTCGATGTTGATGATTTTGCCCCGCAGCGGCAGGATCGCCTGAAAGCGGCGATCGCGGCCCTGCTTGGCGCTGCCGCCAGCGGAGTCCCCCTCGACGATGAAGATTTCCGACTCGCTGGGATCGCGGCTGCTACAGTCCGCCAGCTTGCCGGGCAGGGTCGAAGACTCCAGCACGGACTTCCGCCGCACCAATTCCCGGGCCCGACGGGCGGCCTCAGCCGCGTTAAACGCCTGAATCGCCTTTTCTAAAATCGCGTCGGCAATGCCGGGATGAAAGTCCAGGTATTCGCTCAGGGTTTCCCCCACCACCGAGTCCACGATGCCCCGCACTTCGGTGTTACCCAGCTTGGTTTTGGTCTGGCCTTCAAATTCCGGGTCGGGCACCTTCACCGAGACAATCGCCGTTAAGCCCTCCCGGATGTTCTCGCCGCTGAGGTTGTCGTCGCTGTCCTTGCGCTTATTACGCTTGCGGGCCAGCACGTTGAGGTTGCGGGTCAGTACCGTCTTTAGCCCCTCCAGATGGGTGCCGCCATCCACGGTGCGAATGTTGTTGGCAAAGCCCAGCAGGTTGTCAGAGTAGGCATCGGCGCACCACTGCAGAGCGGCTTCCACCTGGACGCCGTCTTTCTCAGCCCCAATGTGAATAATTTCCTCGTGGATGGCCTGCTTGTCGCTGTTGATGTAGGCCACGTATTCTTTGATGCCGCCTTCGTAGAAGTAGCGCGTCACCCTGGGCTCTGGAGTCTTGAGCAACTCTAGGCGGTGGTCGGTGAAAGTGATGTCGATACCGGCATTCAGGTAGGCCAGCTCTCGCATGCGTCCTGCGAGGGTGTCGTAGTCAAACTCAATGCCGGTGGTGAAAATTTGGGTGTCGGGCTTAAACGTAACCGAGGTGCCGTGCTTTTGGCCAGCGCCGGGGGTAACATCCAGATCCCCAATAGCTAAGCCTCTCTCATAGCGCTGCTTGTGGGTTCTTCCCTCGCGCCAGACGGTGACCTCTACCCATTCTGACAGGGCGTTAACCACTGAGACCCCGACCCCGTGGAGACCGCCAGAAACCTTATAGCCGCCACCGCCAAATTTACCGCCCGCGTGGAGCACCGTCATCACGGTTTCGAGGGCGGACTTGCCGGTGCGGGAGTGGACATCGGTAGGAATACCTCGACCGTCATCGACCACGGTAACGGAGCCGTCGGCGTTAAGATCGATGGTGATGTGCTTGCAGTAGCCAGCCAGGGCTTCATCGACGGAGTTATCGACAACCTCGTACACTAGGTGGTGCAGCCCTCGCGGACCGGTACTGCCGATGTACATGCCGGGGCGTTTGCGAACAGGTTCAAGCCCTTCAAGCACCTGAATCTGGTCGGCACCGTAGTTGGTTGTCATGCTGAGCGCTCCTGAAATGGGCGACAAGCCGCCTGATGATGTTTCTACAAAAATCTACCAGAATTCTAACACAAACGCGTTAGAAGCGATTTCAAGGCATTTCCAGATGAAGTTCAGCCATGGGTTGCAATGCTTAAGACCCACCCCAATAACCCCAAACTGGGCACCTTGAGGCGAAGTAGTTTTCCTGTACCTATTTTAGTCGTAATTGGTGGCGCAACAGCCACCGGTAAGTCAGGTCTAGCCCTGGCTTTGGGTAAACGACTCAAGGGAGGCATCATCAGCGCCGATTCCCGCCAGATATACCGTGAGTTTGACATCGGCACCGCTAAGCCTAGCGCAAGTGAGCGAAAATGGGTGCCCCACTACCTGATTGATGTGTGTGATCCCACATCGACCATGACCCTGGCGGAATTTCAGCTAGCAGCTCAATACTGTATTCACCAGCTCCACCAGCAGGGAGAAGTGCCTCTGCTGGTAGGGGGTACGGGCCTCTACATCGATGCCGTGGTACGGGGGTTGAAGATTCCCCCGGTGACTCCCCAGGAAGTGTTGCGATCGCAGTTCACTGACCTCGGCCAGCGCCACAGCTATGGCCTGCTGAACTCTATCGACCCTGCAGCCGCCGCCCAGATCCATCCCAACGATGCCGTCCGCACCCAGCGAGCCCTGGAGGTTTTTTATGTGACCGGGAAACCGATTTCGAAACTGCAAGGGGAAAATCCGCCCGACTATCCGATCCTGTATCTGGGCCTGGATGCCGACATGGATCGCCTAGAGGTTCGCATTGCTAAGCGCACCCGACAGATGCTAGAGCAGGGGCTAGTGGCAGAAGTAGCCGAGTTAGCTGAACGCTACGGCTGGGATTTGTCGCTGATGCAGACCCTCGGCTATCGAGAAATAGGGCAGTACCTGCGCGGCAGAATTTCCCTAGCGGAGGCCGAACGACTGACCATTCAATCCACTCGGCAGTTTGCCAAACGCCAGCGCACCTGGTTCTACAACCGGGCCAAGGTACGGTGGTTCGACGCCGATGCCCCGGATCTGGTGGATCAGGTCTGGGCTGACGTCCAAGATTTCATCAACCAGGTAGCTAGCGTTGAATAAATCCTGGAACATCCAGCAAGAGCGCTTGGCGGTGCAAGCCTTTATCTACAAACCTAAGTCTGGGAATCTTCGAGGGGCTCAGCAGGAATTGCCTCTAGATCTGGCAGGGGCATCTGGTCTGCCATTTCCTTTTCTTGTTCCTGGGTATCGGGCAGCTCCACCATCTCTTTTTCTTTGTCCTGGAGAGATAGCGGGATGCGAATCGGCTGCTCTGGAGTCTGCTCCAGCTGCTGCTGGGGTAGAGACTGCTCCAGATCTTCGAGGGGACGGGGCACGATCATCACCGCGCTCAGTTCGCCAATGCGCTCCGCTTCGGCCATGCCTGCTTCGATCGCGATCGCCACGTTAGGTAGGGAGCCTCGAATCAAGATGGTGCAGAGGCCGCTACCGATGGTTTCGTGGGACATCAGCTGCACATCTGCTGACTTGGTCATGGCGTCGGCGGCCCCTACCATCGCCGGAAAGCCCCGGGTCTCCAGCAGACCCACGGCTTGACTGCTGGATCGCCCCTGTCCCAACTGCTCTAGATGCTCCAGGTGGGCACAGATCGGCAGCACCGCCTCCAGGTTGGGCAGGGGTCTGGGAATCACCGTAGAAAATGCCTCCTGGCCAAACTCCTGGGCCATGGCGACCCCGGCTTCCACGGCCAGACGCACATTGGCCACGCCACCCCGGATAACGGCTGTGCAGTGACCGCCACCGGTTTTTTCATAGCCCACCAAGAAAACTTCAGCAGCCTTGGTCATGGCGTCAGCAATGCCGATTACCGCCGGAAAGCTTTCTACAGACACCAGCCCTAAGGCCGCCCCTCGCAGGCGATTTTGCCGCTGCCGCGGCTGCGACCGAGGCGGTGCTGCCAGATTAAGCCGCTGCTGTTTTTGGGCTGAGGCAGCTTTGACGTGAGATTCCATAGGGGCCTCTTAGGGAAATGGAGCCGCCCTTCTATTCTAGAAGCTGCTACGAATCTAGGCGACGATGGGGGAACAGGCTATTTAACATCCGGCTGACGTGGTCCTTGCCATAGACCCGCGCCAGATTCTCCTGGGAAAAGGTACGGCCGTTGTCGTCTTGCTCTCCCTGGCCGTTACCACCGGTAGACTTTACCTGGCCATTGGGGCTGGGGCGATCGCTTTGAGGCTGGGGTTCAGTGG
>PYEQ01000157.1 GCA_003017785.1 filamentous cyanobacterium CCP5
TCGCAAGAATATTCATCAACGGAATGAAAATCCTTCCCAAACTATTCCACAAACAACTTTATCTGTCACTTCTGAACTTGACCCTGCTACTGCATTTCATAAACTCCAGCCAGCTTCACTCTCTCCCACAGAATCTGTTATTGAATCCGGAACTGTTTCTGAACAAATTCCAGGCAAAACAGTTCCTCCACCCAATGAGTCTGTAATTACAGAGCCTGAAAAAAGCATTGAGCCAAAAGTTGAGGTTGTTGCAGGGGGCGATCCAGAAGTTTTATCACCTAAATCTAAAGAGATTGAAACATCTAGGCTAAGTCATTCAAGCTCTCTTTCTGTTCTGCTAGGGATTGCCCGACGAGATAATATTCCTCGTCACTGGGAAATTGCCAAGCAACCAAATGGCTTCTTCTTGATTCTGGGAGCATCTGGTTCAGGCAAGACGGAAACGCTCAAGGTCATTGCCAGCGAAATTCACAAGTTTGGGGTGCCTTGTTTAATTTTTGATTTTCACGGTGATGTGGTGCTAGAGGGAGCAGAAGATTACATCCTGTCTCATGGTCCGGCTTGTACTCACGGTATCAACCCGATGGAGTTAGATTCTACTGACCCTGCTGATGGAGGTGTGTATGCCCAAGTCAACATCCTTCTATCTATGCTCAAAGCCTGTATTCCCTCGTTGGGACATCGGCAATGGCGCGTGATTAAAGACGTTCTCAACGAAGCTTACGATCTCGCTGGCATTAATGACAGAGATCCTGCCTCCTGGAATCGTACCCCTCCTACTTTTGGTGAAGTCCTTAATTTACTAGACCATCAGTTAGAAGACGACACATTTTCTCGAAGCCAGAAAAATATTATCGAGAGTGCTTATGATGCAATCGCTAGAGTCTTTGAGCATCCCATTTTTGACAGAGGCCAGCAAATTTCGATTGACGATTTGCTAGAGCGCAGCCATCGCTTAAATTTGGTGCATTTGGAAGAAGATATTCGCTTCGTTGTTACTGATACGCTGTTACGCAAATTGGCGAGAGCCTTGAAGGCAAAAGGCAACATCCCTGTTCAACCACAGAACGACTTTGAGCGATTTCGACTGTTTGTTTTCGTGGATGAAGCAAAGATTCTTTCAATGGGTGGTAAAGACCGAGACGCTTCGTCAGCTGTGTTGAACACTCTGGCAACAGAGTATCGAAAGTTTGGCCTAGGCATGGTATTGGCAAGCCAGATGAGCGATCACTTTAGCAATGAGACAAAAGCGCAAATGGCAACCCGCCTCGTCCTCAAACCTTTTGACTTTGCTGAAGCCAAGAAAAACGCTCAAGACGTAAACTTGACTGCTGATGATTTGATTCAATTAACTGGGCGAGGCGATGGTTATCTCCGCCTCGGCACCCAATCTAGCCCGATTCGTATTCAAATAATTCCGCTGGCAAATCGGAAGGAGTAGAGAAAAGGAAATCTTGTGCTTGTTGCAAATTCTTGGTTTTCTTAAAAAGGGAGGGACTTATTCCAAATCCCTCCCTTTCACTAGGACACTGTGGCGATTGATAAGACCCCTGTCATCCACAAATTAGCCAGAGCGGCTGCCGAGTAGGTGCATAGGCCAGCGAAGTTAGCTACTGGACCCACTTTCAGAAATCGCTGGACCATTTTCATAGGCTTTACCTCCTTTCCTCCACGGATGGTGGGAGGACGCTGTTTGGGCAGGGCCAGAAAAATCAGACCGATAACGAAAACAAGGCACCGGACCATCGGGGCAGGGGTCGCCCCTTCGGCTGGGAAGCTTTAAAACCTTTATGTTGTTGGTGTGGCTTTCCCGATGGCCTTCGTATATTGTAACGTGAGAGGCCCTAGGTATCCTGGTTGTAATACCCTCACCTCTTGAGGTGTGGCATCCGCTCCTGGGCCGTTCTGCCAGAGTTCTCCTCGTTAACGAGGCATGGCAAACTCTACCCACGTGAAGTGTTATGTGCTGACTGTTACGGCTGATTCCCTGTCAGGTAGTTTAGGTATCTTAAAGATAAGGCCGCGATCGCTTTCTGGACCGGTTCTCGAACCATCACCAGCGACACCATGAAAGGAGACGTGCTCAAACGGTTGTTTCGGGCGGTTGCCAGTGACGATTCACAGGCAATCGACAGCATGCTGTCCGTCGTTATTGCCGAAGAGCGCAAACTGGGCCACACCAAGCTAGCCGAGCAACTCGACTCCATCCTGCAAAAGCGCGATCGCCTCGCCAACTCTAAGCAGCTATCTATAGCGCCCCAGCCCAAAACCGTTTCAGACAGTCCCAATCAATCCGCCCCTAGCGCCCTAGCGGCCCAACCCCTCAAACCGCTGTCGAGCAATCGGCGCTTCAACCATCCCTTTATCGTGACGATCCCCCGCGATCGCCTGCGGCATCACATGGTCTTATCCGATGCCGTTGAGGAACGCTTCTGCCGCATTGAGCGCGAGTATGCCGCTCGCGATCGGTTGGCTCACTACGGCCTGAAATATCGCCAAAAGATCCTGCTGTACGGCTCTCCAGGGTGCGGCAAAACCATGGGGGCTGAGCGCATTGCCTGGAACACCGGACTGCCTCTGGTCAAGGTACGCTTCGATGCGATGGTGTCTTCCTACTTAGGTGAAACCGCAACTAACCTCCGGGAAGTCTTTGAGACCGCTGCCGCCAATCCCTGCTTGTTGTTTATCGACGAGTGCGATGCTCTCGCCAAGTCCCGCGAAGATGCCCAAGAGGTCGGCGAAATCAAGCGAGTCGTCAATACCTTTCTCCAACTGCTCGATGAGTATGAGGTGTCGAACGGGCTACTCATCGCCGCCACCAACTTAACCAAGTTTTTGGATGAGGCCGTCTGGCGACGCTTCGACGACGTGATCGAAGTCCCCAAACCGACCGACCCCGAAATTCGCACTATTCTCAAGCAAACCCTGGCTTCCGTCGAAGTGGGCTCAGTTGATTGGAATGCGATCGTGCAAAAGCTGAATGGATTTTCCGCTGCTCAAATTGTGAAGATTACACAAAGCGCGGCTAAGCGTGCCATCTTAGACCGAGAAGACTTGGTTATCCAGGAGCACTTGGAAGCCTCCATTCAAGACGTCCTAGACTCTCATGCCGGATAGTGCCTCGAATTTTCCACATCTTCCACTCCGATTAGCCAAACAAGGGATTGCCGCTTCACCAAGAGTAGTCAGGCAAACTTCCGCCAGAACTACTGCTAACAGAGGAGATGCTGGAGGTCATGCTCGAAAGCTCAGTTCCTCAGTTGATTCGATCACAACTAACTGGCAAGAAGAGCAAAAGCAGCGTAAAAAAGAAGGCAAGCCTGACCTTCCCGACGCCGTTTCATTCATCCTTCAGGTCGATCCCGATGCCTTCGACGCTGATAGCCTCAAGAGTTTCGGCATTGAAGTCGTTGCCGACTTAGAGGAAGGCTACATCATTGGTGCTTCGGCAGATACTGAACTGTCCGAACTAAGGAGGAAGATCGAAAAATTCATTAATTCTGAAAGGGGAGGTGGCAAGGTTCCAGAAATTTGGGAACTCCTGGAAGGCACTCAGCGACCAGAGTTTATTCTTTCTGACAGCCTTAGAGCTGAATGGGATCGAATAATTGATGAACAGGAATACATTGTTGATGTTGGTATCTCCTGTATTGATATTCAGGACCAGTATTCTCGATGTCCTAAACGTAAGGAGTCTGAGACGGACGAAAAATTTCAAGAGCGGGTAGAGAAGTGGCTAGATAAGCACAACTTGACGCTTAGAGAATGGGACGACCTATATTTGAATCGTCTAGATCAGTTTGAGTCTTTCATAAGTGATGAGATTTACAATGGCGAACTTTTGCAGAGTGTTGAAGGTAATACAGTAGGAGTTTCACGACTGCCTGATAGCTTCTCCTGTCGCATCCGCATTTCTGGAAAAGGACTAAAAGATCTTGTTCTTGGGTTTCCCTATATATTCGATGTATGTGAGTACGAGGACATTGCCCTTCCTCCTGTCGATCCAGAAGCTGCTGGGAATAATCCAGATGGCTTTGAACTGAGGCCACCAGAACCCGACGCCCCCCGAGTTTGCATTATTGATAGCGGCATTGAAGAACGCCATCGGCTACTGAGAGGGGTTATTGATGAGCCTAACTCGAGATCCTGGGTCCCTGGAGAACTTGATCAAAAGGCGGACTATGTGCCTAATGGCGGACACGGTACTAGAGTCGCCGGAGCCGTGATTTATCCGCGTGAAGTTCCTCGAACGGGGCAACTCCAGCCCATATGTTGGCTCCAAAACGCGAGAGTTCTTGATCGCGGTAACCACCTTCCTAGAAACATCTTTCCTCCTGAGGTGCTTGAAGAGATTGTCGGTTTCTACTTCGGGCGCACCAGAACTCGCCTATTCAATCATTCCATTACCAGCATCACCCCTTGCCGAACCCAATTCATGACCGCCTGGGCCGCTGCCATCGACAAACTCACTTGGAACGTGGGGGGAGACCTGCTCTTCATTGTGGCAGCCGGAAATCTAAATGCGAGAGGTGATTACCCGACTCGTCCTGCGATCGCTGCCCATTTAGGTGCAGGAAGAAACTATCCGGACTACTTACTCTACCCGTCCGTAAGAATCGCCAGCCCCGGACAAAGTTTTCAAGCCCTGACGGTCGGTTCCATTGCCCATGCCACCTATGACGCGCCCCCTCTGCGATCGCTCGCCGATGTCGACTGCCCTTCTGCCTTCTCCTGCACAGGTTTGGGCATCTGGAACACTATCAAACCCGAAGTGGTCGAATATGGAGGCGACTACGTCATTGACCTCAGCAGTTCTCCACCCACTTTCACAACACCTGGGCCTGTCTGCCCTGAACTCATCCGCTCTATCCGTGACGGTGGTCCAGTTGTTAGCCGGAATACCGTTGGCACGTCATTTGCCGCTCCAAAAGTCATGCACATGGCAGCCGCTCTGTCAGCCGTATATCCAGAAGCAAGTGCTTTACTCTACCGCGCTCTGATTGTTCAGTCAGCCCGCTTACCCGCCTGGGCAGAAGAATCTGATGAAAAGCGTTACCACGCTATCCGGACAATGGGCTATGGCATTCCCGACCTGGACCGAGCCTTAGGCAATTCTCTCAGCCGGATTACCCTCACGACGCCAAGCAGTGAATCCATCAGAGCCCGACAGGCCAAAGTCTATCAGGTCCAAATCCCCGATTTCCTACTCAGGGAAGGCGAAGGCTATGACATCCGCATCGAAATCACCCTCTCCTACGTCGCTGAGCCTCGCCGTACCCGCCGCAATCGCCGCAAGTATCTCTCCACCTGGCTCGACTGGACCTGTAGTAAACGAGGAGAAGACCCAGACGCCTTCCTTGCCAAAGTCCTCAAAGAATACGACCAAGCCTCACCCGACGCTGAAGCAGGAGAAAGCGGCTTTCCCTGGACCTTAGGCAAAAAGCGAGCGAGACGACGCGATGATGGCACAGTTCCCTCACAGGGGATCGATGGCATCGTCAAGGAAATTTCCAGAAGCGCAGGAACCATTCAGAAGGACTGGGCGATCGTCAAATCCTATAACCTCCGAGAGGGCTTCTGCATTGCCGTAGTAGGTCATGAAGGTTGGAACAAAGACCCGGAAGCCACCGCTCCCTACTGCCTGGTTGTTAGCTTTGAAGCAGTTAACTCAGAAATTCCCATCTACAAGGCTTTTGCCCAGATACAGCAACCCCTGCAGATCCAACAGGTCAGTGTGACCGTTTCATAGCATCTACTGATTTCCTTGGAAAGGATACATCGCAGCAGATTTCTGTAGGCCAGTGAAGTTACCCGAACCTTTCGTTCGGGTAATGCTCTTCCTGGAAATGGGGAAAGCTATTTACGGCAGGGCCATTTCATTCTCACAAAAGCCATAGCGTGCTAGGGTTTCAGGCTATAGCGAGATATTGAGAGTGTCATGAGTCTGCTCATCCCTTCTGCATCGGAGCGCATCGAAATTCTAGAGGCCTTTGCCGAGATGCCTGATGTCCGCAATCCCTCAGGGCAACGACACCAGTTAGCGCTATGCCTAGCCCTCTTTACCCTGGCAGTCACTGCCGGAAACCGCGGATTCCTGGCCATCGGGGATTGGCTGAAAAGCTACCTTCAGGACCTGATTGAACTCTTCAAACCGCCCAAGCAACGCCTCCCCTCCTACAGTACGATTCGGCGAGTACTCTTGACTCTGGATTATCAAGCCTATTCAACCGCCTTGGCGCGATTCTTTGAGGTGAAACCATTACCGGGCGAAACCCTCGCGATGGATGGCAAGGTCTTACGAGGGTCCTATCAACTCGAAACCGATAATCCCGACTCGCCTCCCCATCCCGCCATCCTATTAGTGAGTGCCTATCTGGTAGAGCGAGGATTGATTTTAGAACCGTATCAGGTTGACAGAAAAACCAATGAAATCAAGGCGTTGCCAGAGTTTATCCAGCACCTCGCGGTGAAGGGAGTCGTCTTTGCTTTTGATGCGATTAGCACCCAAAAAAACGTGTCGCCTGATTGTTGAAAGTGACAATCACTATCTGGGGGCACTGAAAGGCAATCAAAGCACCTTACACCAAAGTGTGCAGGCTCATTTTATGACCGAGGAAAGCTATGCCGATATTAGTAAGGGGCATGGCCGGATTGAACATCGGGTCGTGAGTCTGTGCACTACCTTGGATAACATCCCCGCCTGGCCAGGTCTGCAAACCTTGATCCGAGTGGAGAGTCAGCGACAGTTCAAAAAGGGCGGTCATCCTTGCTTAGAAACCGAAACTCGCTACTATATCGCCTCATTTGTCGAGTCTGCAGAGGCGTTTGCTTATCGGATTCGGGGCTATTGGGGAGTTGAAAACAAGGTCCATCATGTTCGTGATGTCACTCAGGGAGAAGATGCCTCGCGTATTCGCATGCACCCGTTACCGCAAATCTTTGCCGTAGCCCGTAACTTTGCACTGAACCTATATCGCTCAAATGCTTTCGACAATATGGCTCAGGCAGAGCGTCGTTGTAAATATGGCTTAGAAACACTCAAGCGCATTTTTAGAATGAAATAGCCCTGCTATTTACGGCCTTTGAAGCTAATACCACCACGACCAATCTAAGCCGGAATAATGAATAAAGCTGAAATGCAGAGGGCGTTACTCAACTTGGGGATGAATTAAGCAGGAAGACATTGATGCAACCCTCAAGTGCATCTGGTTTGAGGAATATCAGAAGCGGGATGCGGCATAAGTGAAAGTAGTTTGGCTGGTAGGTTCAAGGGTGAATGAGCGCGATCACACTTTTTCACTTTTGTCCCTCCCCAACACAGGAGATTTCAGAAAAAAAGCGTTACACTAATGCCAAGGCAATAGTACACAAAAACTAAGTATGAGCCAAAAGACGATTCGCTGCCGTCTGGTTGCTCCAGAATCAACTCGTGAGGCGATTTGGCAACTCATGGCAGAGCGCAACACTCCTCTGGTTAATGAAGTTCTACGACAACTACCCGAGAACTCGGATTTCTCAAAATGGCAGCGTCGCGGCAAACTACCAGACCTTCCCGTCAAGCAACTTGTCGATGGCTTGAAATCTGATCCCCGTTTCAGTGATCAACCCGTCTGGTACTATATCTCTGCTCAAAAACAGGTCACCTACACCTTCAAGAGCTGGCTTAGCCTTCAAAAACGTAAGCAGTGCAGGCTAGAAGGCAAACGCCGATGGCTAGATATCCTACGAACCGATTCAGAACTAGCTGGGGAAGCCAAATGCAGTGTCGGAGCACTCCGGTCAGCAGCCAGCAACATTCTTAAAAAAGTCGACGACTCCGATCCCTTCAAACTCCTACTCAAAGAATACGGAACCTCAAAAAGTGCGAAGCGCCAATGCGCTCTGGCCTACCTGCTGAAAAGAGACGCCAAACTTGACCCCGAAGAAGAAGACCTTGAGAAGCTAGGACAACGCCACAGCAAAGCCGAAATTCAAATCAAACGACTGGAAACACAGCTCAAAGCCAGTCTGCCCAAAGGCCGTGATTTAACAGGCCAAATCCGGGCCGAGGCACTCACCCAGAGTGTTCAGTCTCCCCCTCTCGATGACGAAGCCTATAGTGCGTGGCACGCCTCTCTAACCCGAGAAGCGGCCACACTCCCCTTCCCCATCATTTATGAAACTGTTGAAAGCCTCGTCTGGTTCAAAGATACCAAAGGGCGCTACTCCGTCTGTTTTCAGGGTCAGGGAACAAGCGCTCATACTTTCAAGGTTTACTGCGATAAACCGCATCAGCAATGGTTTGATCGCTTTTGGATCGACCAGGAAACCAAGCGCTCCGGTGGTGAACGCCACTCTGCAGGACTTTTTACTCTGCGATCGGCCAGACTTTCCTGGATACCCTCAAAAAAGCACCAGAATGAGCCTGAACCCTGGAATCGGTCTTACCTAAATTTGTCCTGTACGGTAGACACTGATCTCTGGACCCAAGAAGGGACCCAGAATGTCATGCAGGAAAAAGCTGCAGCAACCGCAAGCAAGCTGCAGTCTATGCAGGAGAAGGAGTCACTGGACAAAAATCAGCAGGGTTATGTAAGACGTCTGGAATCGACTCTCACCAGGCTTCAAACCCCTTATCCGCGTCCCAGTCGTGCTCTCTATCAAGGGAGGTCAGACATCCTTGTAGGCGTCAGCATGGGCCTCGATAAGCCTGCTACGGTCGCTGTAGTCAATGCCCTCAGCGGAGAAGTATTAACCTACCGCTCCACCAAGCAGTTGCTGGGAGAACAGTACCCGCTTTTACAGCGTGCTCGCTCTGAAAGGACAAAGGTGGCTCATCAAGGCCATCGTCAGCGGCGCAAAGGCGGCAAGCGAGTGAACCAGGAGTCCAATCTTGGCAAGCATGTAGACCGTCTACTGGCAAAGGCGATCGTTGAAGTTGCCCATAAATATCAGGCTGGCAGCATCGTTCTACCAGACTTGGCCCATATCCGCGAAATCGTCGAATCAGAAGTCAAACAGAGAGCAGCCGAGAAAGTACCAGACTTTATTGATGGACAGAAGCAGTATGCCAAAGCCTATCGAGTCCAG